>NZ_WEKR01000001.1:0-98157 GCF_024105395.1 Paracoccus sp. 08
GCCGTATGGGGTGCAGAATCAGCCGGCGGCACCCGTAGCAGCCGCGCGGCCGCCGTCGCGCCCCGCCGCGGCACCTGTCGCGCAGCCCAGTCCTGCTTCGGCGCCGGCCAATCGCCCCGCAGCGGCGGCGGCTCCCGCGCAGGCCGCCCCGGCGCAGGCCACCGCCACCCCGGCGGCACGTCCGCCCAGCCCGGCCCAAGCGCGTCCCGTCCCGACCCAGCCCGCGGCCGAGGCTGCGGCTGCCCCGGCACAACCGTCAGCACGCCCGCCCTCGCGCCCCGACCGGCTGTCCCTGCTGGACGAAGGCAGCGCGCCCGAGCAGACCGCGGCGCTGACGCAGGCGGAACGCGACCTGATCATCGCTCAGCTGCGCGATCTGCGGACCGCGCAGGCAGGCAACGCGCCGCTGAGCCAGGCCGAGCGCGGATTGGTGTTCCAACTGGCAGACGCCCGGCCCACGCGCCGGCCGGTCTCTGTGCGCGCACCGTCGCAACAGGCAGTGCAGGACGCCGTGGCACAGGCCGTCGATGCCGCCCGCCCCGCCCCGCGGGCCAGTGCAGCGGCCAGTCTTGCCGCACCCCGTCCCGCGGCCATCGATCCCGGCCCCACCGCCGCACCGTCGGGCGCCATCCTGCGGTCGGCCCGCCCGAACAGCCGGCCCGGCACGCGCACCGTGGCCAGCCCCGCGGTGTCGGAGCAGGCCGTGGAGGATGCCATCGCGTCGGCCATCGGCAACAGCCCTGCCGCGCCCGGCGCGGTGGCGCTGACCGCGCTGACATCGTCGGCCATTCCGCCGCGCCGTGCCGGTGGCGCCGCCGTCAACGCGATGGTGGCTACGGCCGCCCCGGTCGCCGCGGCCCTGTCGCCGTCGTCGCCCGACCTGCGCGCCGCAGCCGAGGCGCAGTCGGCCGAGGCCGCGATCGCCGAACAGCGCCGGCAGGATGCCGAATTGCAGGCCCAGGCCGAGGCGCGCGCCCGGTCACAAGCCGCAGCCGACGCCCGGGCCGAGGCTCAGGCCCGCGCCCAGGCCGAAGCCCGCGCCCGCGCCCAGGCCCAGGCCGAGGCGCAGGCCGCAGCGTCGCGCAACCAGCAGTACCGCCCGCCCGAAGTCGACAGCGAGCCCGAGGTCATGGCCGCCGTCCCGCAGAACGCCATCGGCAATGCCGCCGCCAGCGCGACGGTCAAGGACGGCATCCAGCTGAGCAGCACCCAGATCATCGGCACGATCGGCGCGGGCCGGGCAAGCCGGGCATTGGTCCGCCTGTCCAACGGTCGCGTGCTGACGCTGCGCATCGGCGACCGCATCAACGGCGGCACCATCAGCGAGATCGGCGACAGCCGCATCACCTATCAAAAACAGGGCCGTGCCCACGCGCTTGGCGTCCTGAACGGCCAATAGATCCGGTCACCCGTCCAGACGGGTGATCGTGAAGCCCTCGTCCTGCAGCAGCGACAGGACCCCCGCCTCTCCGGGCAGGTGCAGCGCACCGAAGGCTGCGACAATTCCCTCATCCCCGGCCTCGGCGGCACCCTCCAGCAGCGGTGCGATCCACGCGCGGTTGCGATCGTCCATCAGCCGGGTCTGGGCCAGGTCCATCTGGCGATCGACCTCTTCCCTGGACAATCCGGAATTGGCATAGGCGTCGAAACGCCCGAATTCCCAGATCTTCCAGACATCCCCGTCGAAATAGGCATCCGTCAGCGTCACCGCGTAATCGTCGGCATAGCTGGCCGCCGGCAGGCTTGCGCGGATCATGTCCAGCTCCTGTTCGGGCGTCAGGCCCTCGAACAGGCCGAAGATGGTGTCCCACGGCTCCAGCGAGCGGACGGGCGTGCCCGCGTCCTGCGCCTCGGCCACCAGCAGGTGGTCCAGGCCGCCGGACTCTCCTCCCTGCTCGGCCATGGTGCGGACCATGCAAGGAGAGACGCCCAGCATCAGCGCGACATACCAGGGCCGCATCCGGGCGGTGATGACACCCGGCGTGCCGCGATCCGACATGGCCTGCGACAGCGCATCCCATTCGTCGGGCGCCAGGCGTTCCGGCAGGGTGGGCCCATCGGGATCGACCATCAGGGTCGGATCCTCGGTCAGCGCCTTGGTCAGGCGGGCCTCCTCGGCGGGGGCGGCCTCGACATAGAGCGCATGGGCCTGATCTATCAGCGGGCGGACACGCTTGATCATCGGCTGATGGCGCGCATCGCCGAAATGATAGGTGCCCACCAGCGTGATGCGCTGATCGTCGCGCACGGCCTGGTACAGCAGGCCCTGGCGAAAGGGGACGTCGCGGCTGGCGGCCTCGATCGCCGCGGCGCGTTCGGCGGGCATGGTGTCGAACAGGTTCTGGCCGGTGCAGGCGGCCATCGCGCCATGTCCCGACAGGGCGAACAGGGCGGCGGCAATCGTCAGTCGCATGGGTATCCTTGCTGGTCCGTCAATGGCCGCCAGACTGTCATGTTTGCCCCCCTGCCGCCAGACACCAGACCGCGATGACCCGTTGACAGGCTTGGGCGATTTGCCTATCTAGCCGTCATTGGCACTCGCACCCGGTGAGTGCCAACAAAGCAACACTGCAACCTGAATCAAGGAGTGTTCGACAATGGCATTCAAACCGCTGCATGACCGCGTGCTGGTCCGTCGCGTCCAATCGGAAGAGAAGACCAAGGGCGGCCTGATCATCCCCGACAACGCCAAGGAAAAGCCCGCCGAGGGCGAGATCATTTCCGTGGGCGAAGGCGCGCGCAAGGATTCGGGCGAACTGATCGCACCGTCGGTTGCGGCTGGCGACCGCGTCCTGTTCGGCAAATGGTCGGGCACCGAAGTCACGGTCGACGGCGAAGAGCTGCTGATCATGAAGGAAAGCGACATCCTGGGCGTGCTGAGCTGATCGGCCCCAAGACGCTTCCTTCCCCCAACATTCAGGAGATTTTCCATGGCTGCTAAAGAAGTCAAGTTCGGTACCGACGCGCGCGACCGCATGCTGAAAGGCGTCAACATCCTGGCCGATGCCGTCAAGGTCACGCTTGGTCCCAAGGGCCGCAACGTGGTCATCGACAAGTCCTTCGGCGCGCCCCGCATCACCAAGGACGGCGTGTCGGTCGCCAAGGAGATCGAACTGTCCGACAAGTTCGAGAACATGGGCGCCCAGATGGTCCGCGAAGTCGCTTCGCGCACCAACGACGAGGCCGGTGACGGCACCACCACCGCGACGGTCCTGGCCCAGGCCATCGTCAAGGAAGGCATGAAGGCGGTCGCCGCCGGCATGAACCCGATGGACCTGAAGCGCGGCATCGACCTCGCCACCTCGAAGGTCGTCGAGGCCATCAAGGCTGCCTCGCGCCCGGTGAACGACAGCGACGAAGTCGCGCAGGTCGGCACCATCTCGGCCAACGGCGAAGCCTCGATCGGTCGTCAGATCGCAGACGCGATGCAGAAGGTCGGCAACGAGGGTGTCATCACCGTCGAAGAGAACAAGGGGATGGAGACCGAGGTCGAAGTCGTCGAAGGCATGCAGTTCGACCGCGGCTACCTGTCGCCCTACTTCGTGACCAACCCCGACAAGATGGTCGCCGATCTGGAAGACGCCTACATCCTGCTGCACGAGAAGAAGCTGTCGTCGCTGCAGCCGATGGTTCCGCTGCTGGAAGCCGTCATCCAGTCGGGCAAGCCGCTGGTCATCATCTCGGAAGACGTCGAGGGCGAGGCTCTGGCCACGCTGGTCGTCAACAAGCTGCGCGGCGGCCTGAAGATCGCTGCCGTCAAGGCACCGGGCTTTGGTGATCGTCGCAAGGCGATGCTGCAGGATCTGGCGATCCTGACCGGCGGTCAGGTCATCAGCGAAGACCTGGGCATGAAGCTGGAGAATGTCGGCATCGACATGCTGGGCCGCGCCAAGAAGATCACGATCAACAAGGACACCACCACCATCGTCGATGGCGCCGGTGACAAGGCCGAGATCGAGGCACGCGTCAGCCAGATCCGTCAGCAGATCGAGGAAACCACCTCGGACTACGACAAGGAGAAGCTGCAGGAGCGCGTGGCCAAGCTGGCCGGCGGTGTTGCCGTGATCCGCGTCGGCGGCATGTCCGAAATCGAGGTCAAAGAGCGCAAGGACCGCGTCGATGACGCGCTGAACGCGACCCGTGCAGCTGTCCAGGAAGGCGTTGTCGTCGGCGGCGGCGTGGCTCTGGTGCAGGGCGGCAAGGTTCTGGAAGGCCTGACCGGCGCAAACAGCGACCAGGACGCAGGCATCGCCATCGTCCGCCGCGCGCTGGAGGCCCCGATGCGCCAGATCGCCGAAAACGCAGGCGTCGACGGCGCCGTCGTGGCCGGCAAGGTCCGCGAGTCGTCCGACAAGTCGTTCGGCTTCAACGCCCAGACCGAGGAATATGGCGACATGTTCAAGTTCGGCGTGATCGACCCCGCAAAGGTCGTCCGCACCGCGCTGGAAGACGCCTCGTCGGTGGCCGGCCTGCTGATCACGACCGAAGCCATGATCGCCGAGAAGCCCGAGCCCAAGGGCCAGGGCGGTGCTGGCGGCGGCATGCCCGACATGGGCGGCATGGGCGGGATGATGTAATCATCCCCCTGCCCCTTGGCAGAACAGGAAAGGGCGCCCCGCGGGGCGCCCTTTTCGCATCCAACAGTGCCGATGGGCTGCCTACTTGACGATGCCGACGACGCCGATCGACTTGCACAGCGACAGAAAGCGCGACTGCGCGACCTCGCCCATCAGGTGACGGCCGGTGGATGTCAGGCGCAGCTCCAGCGTGCCGGCCGGGGTCAGGCGCAGACTGGCCGCATCGGACGGATCGTCGATCGCGAACATCGCGCCAAAGCGCATCGCCTTGCCCAGGATCTCGGCCGCGCGGATCTCGTCGTCATCCAGCAGCGCGAACAGCGGCGCCATCTGCGATTCCGCGCGGTTGTTCTTGTATCGGTGCAGCAGCGCCAGCCCCAGGAAGATCCGCTCGGGGTGGCTCAGCGCCGCCATGTTGGCGCGCGTGACGTTGTCGAAGCAGGCCTCGGCCCGGTAATCGGGGTGGGCCCGCCATGCGGTGTCGTGCAGCAGGCAGGCCGCCCGCATCAGGCGGTCACGTTCGGGCGTCAGGTTCGGGAACAGCGGCAGCAGGAACTGGTAAAGCTTCTTGCCGAAACCCGGCAGGCGGGCCATCTGCTTTTCGGTGAAGCGCGCCGCCTCGATCAGGGGATCGCGCTTGCGCAGCGTCGTGGACATGTGCTCATAGAGCAGCCCTTCGCGGATGCCATAGCTGGACACCGCCAGCTCCTTGGGACCGAACACCTCGATCATCTGCGACAGGACCTGCGAGGCCAGCGGCACCAGTTCGATCCGCGAGGCGGAGATGCCGACCTTGGCGCGCAACGTGCCCAGGTCGTGCTTGCCGATCCAGGCGACGGTGTCGGCGACCGCGTCGGGGGTCATGCGGTATTCGTGCAGGACGGTCATGGGATAGCCCACGCGCTCCATATCCAGCCGCGCGATGGCGCGCCACGACCCGCCGACCAGATAGATCCGGTCGTGATCGGTGCCCAGCTTCTCGGCCAGCCCCTGCAGGATCGTGGTGATATGCGCGCGCAGCTGATCGGGGGCGACCTGCTGCAGGCGGAACGGGCCAAGCTGCGACGTCACGCGCCGCCCGACCTTGCCGTCTGCGACCTCCGCCAGCTCCATAGAGTTGCCGCCGATGTCGCAAACCAGCCCCTTGGCGTCAGGCCAGCCCAGCAGGACGCCCTGCGCAGACAGCCGGGCCTCCTCCTCTCCGTCGATCACGTGCAGCTTCAGGCCGGTCTCCTTCTCGACGCGGCGCTGGAAGGCGGGGCCGTCCTCGGCCTCGCGCACGGCTGCGGTGGCGACGCAGGTCAGCGGCGCGATGTCCATGCTGCGGGCCAGCGCCGCAAATCGGGCCAGCGCGGAAAAGCCGCGCTTGATCCCCTCGGGGTTCAGGCGGCCGGTGCGGGCCATGTCCTGGCCCAGACCCGCCATGACCTTTTCGTTGTAGAAATAGGCGGGCGAGCGCGCCGCCCCGTCGAACACCACCAGCCGGATCGAGTTCGATCCGACATCCACCACGCCGATCCGCTTTAGGGACCGCTTGGGCAGCTTGCGGAACTTGCCGCCGAATGGCTCGATCGTCTGGCCGCTTGTCGTGCGTACGCCGTTCATCTTGCAGCCCCTTGTCCTTGGTCGCCCGTTAAGTGGCCCGGCGGGGCCAAACCGTCAATCCGCCGAATGGGTCAGGGCCGGCACGTCACGCGCGCCCGCCGTTCCCCGTCCCGACAGGGACGGGTTTTCCATGAAGAAGCGATGACAGTTGAACAGATCGTCACGCCCCTCGGGCAGGTAACGCAGGAAACGGCCATCCGGCTGCAACAACCAGCTTTGCGCCTCGTCGGCCATGTTGGCGGCCATGATCTGATTGACGATCTGCGCCTTGACCGTGTCGTTCACGCATTCGACCAGCGTCTCGACCCGGCGGTTCAGGTTGCGGTCCATCCAGTCGGCCGAACTGATGAACACCCGCGCCTTGGGCGACGGCATGCCGTGGCCGGACCCAAAGCACACGATCCGGCTGTGTTCCAGATAGCGCCCGACGATCGACTTCACACGAATATTCTCTGACAACCCCTTGATCCCGGGCCTGATTCCGCAAATGCCGCGGACGATCAGGCTGATGCGGACACCTGCGGCGCTGGCGGCATACAGCGCCTCGATCACGTCCTTCTCGATCAGCGAGTTCATCTTGGCCCAGATCGCGCCGGGGCGGCCCTGGCGTGCATATTCCGCCTCGCGGCCGATCAGGTCGATCAGCCGCGATTTCAGGTCGATCGGAGAGATCGACAGGTTCTCCAGCCCCGCAGGCTGCACATAGCCGGACAGATAGTTGAAGACCTTTGTCGCGTCCCGGCCAAGCGCAGGGTTGCAGGTGAACAGCGACAGGTCGGTATAGATGCGCGCGGTGATCGGGTGATAGTTCCCGGTCCCGTAGTGGGTATAGGTTACCAGCCCGTCGCCCTCGCGCCGCACGATGGTGCTGATCTTGGCGTGGGTCTTGTAGTTCACGAAGCCATAGACGACATGCGCGCCCGACCGCTCCAGCCTGCGCGACTGGCGGATGTTGGCGGCCTCGTCGAAGCGGGCCTTGAGTTCGACCAGCGCGGTCACCGACTTGCCGGCCTCGGCCGCCTCGCACAGCGCATCGACGATGGGGCTGTCGCGGCTGGTGCGATACAGCGTCTGCTTGATCGCCAGCACGTCCGGGTCGCGCGCCGCCTGCGCCAGATAGCGCACGACCATGTCGAAGGTCTCGTAGGGATGATGCAGCAGCATGTCCTTCTGGCGGATCGCCGCGAACATGTCGCCGTCATGGTCCTGGATCCGCTCGGGGACACGGGGGGTGAAGGCGGGCCACATCAGGTCGCGGCGGCTGTCCAGCACCAGCTCGCGCAGATCGGCCATGCCCAGCAGGCCCTCGACCTCGATCACCTCGTCGGGGCTGACCTCCAGCTCCTCCATGATCAGACGGCGCAGGCGGTCGGGGGCGCCGGCGGTGATCTTCAGACGGATGACGCTGCCGCGACGGCGCCGCTTCAGCGCGGTCTCGAACTCGCGGACCAGGTCCTCGGCCTCCTCCTCGACCTCCAGATCGCTGTCGCGCAGCACGCGGAAGCTGCAATGGCCCGTATCGCGATAGCCGGGAAACAGGCTGGACAGATGCATCAGCAGCAGATCCTCCAGCCTCAGGAAACGCTGCCCGCCCGGCAGGGGCACGAACCGCGGCAGCTGCGCGGGGATCGGCAGCAGGGCCTGCATCTTGCGGCCATCGGTCTCTCGCGCCAGCTCCAGCGCCAGCGAAAAGCCCGCGTTCGGGATGAACGGGAACGGGTGGGCGGGGTCGATGGCCAAGGGCGACAGGACCGGAAAGACCAGGTTCTGGAAATGGCCGTTCAGGAACTCTTCCTCGGCGCGGGTCAGGCGCTGGCGGGACAGGATGACGATGCCCGCCTGCTCCATCTCCTTGCGCAGCGTGTTCCAGACGCCCTGCTGCGCGCCCATCAGGCGGCGCGCGTCGGCATTGATCAGGGCCAGCTGTTCCGCCGGTGTCAGGCCGTCATCCGAGGGCGTGGCGCTGCCCTCGCGTACCAGTTCGCGCAGGCCGGCCACGCGGACGGTGTAGAACTCGTCAAGGTTCGTGGCGCTGATCGACACGAAGCGCAGGCGCTCCAGCAGCGGCACGCGCGGATTGCGCGCCTCGTCCAGAACGCGCCAGTTGAACGACAGCCAGGACAGCTCGCGGTTGAAGAACCGTGCGGCGCCTTCGGGAACGCCCTCGGGCAGGGTCTTGGGTTCGGGGAACGGCGTGCGAAGAAAATCGGCTTGGGTCATGATCGTCCGGCGGCTGGCGTGGACGCGATCATGCGTCACCCTCGGACAGCTTGTCCAGCAGGTCGGCCGCGATCCGGCGGGTCACCGGGCCCTTCTGCGCCATGGCCGCATGGTCCATCGCCGCGACCAGCCGACGCGCCAGGCCCAAGTCGCGATCCATGTGCAGCACCAGCCAGTCGATCAGCCCCGCAGGCACGGCCAGCTGGCGATCCGCGAACAGCTTGACCAGTACCGCGGCCATCAGCGCCTCGTCCGGCGACCCAAGCCGCACCTGCGGCATCGCATCCATGCGCGACCGCAGATCGGGCAGCACCAGTCCCCAGTCCCGCGGCGGCGTCCGTGCGGTCAGCAGCAGCAGGCAGTCGCGGGGTCCGCACAGGTTCCACAGATGGAACAGCGCCTGTTCGGCCCCTGCGGCAAAGCCCGCGTGGTCGGCATCCTCGACCACCACGGCGCCGCCGTCGGCGGCCAGCAGATCGGCGGCATCGGGGCGCAGGGCCGAGGCGCTGATGCGGCGCGCGCCGTTCTCGGCCGCCCAGAAGGCCGCCAGATGGGTCTTGCCCGACCCCTCGGGCCCGATCAGCAGCATCCGGCCCGCCGGCCAGTCCTGAGGTCGGTCCAGCGCCTTAAGCGCGGCATGGTTGGCAGGCGCGGGCAGGAAATCCGCCCGCGCATGGGCGGGTGGCGTGGTCAGGTCCAGCGTCAGCTGGCGCGAGGGCGGAAACAGGCTCAACCCGTCAGCCTTGCAGGTCGCGGCGCGCCAGGTTTTCCTGCATGGCCTCGATCTGCTGCTGGCTGCGGGCGCGGTCGGCATCCATCCGCGCGGTGCGCATCCGTGCGGCCACGGTGCCCGCGGGCACCATCTCGACCAGGATCGGCTGCGACGGTTCCGCCGGCAATGCCTGCCCGGTGAACAGCGAGCTTTCGCGATAGCGCACGATCAGGAACCGCGCCAGCACCCCCAGCGCCGCCGCCATCGGAACCGCCATGACCAAACCGACAAAGCCGAACAGCGCACCGAAGACAGACAGCGCCAGAAGCAGCCAGACCGGATGCAGGCCGACATGGCCGCCGACGATCTTGGGTTGCAGATAGTTGCCCTCGACGATCTGGCCCAGGGCAAAGATCGCGACGACCGCACCGATCCACAGCGGATCGCCCCAGAAGCTGAACAACGCCACGCCGATGGCCGTCGCGCCCCCGATCAGCACCCCGACATACGGGATGAAGGACAGGACCGCCGCCATGATCCCGATGAAGAAGCCGAAGGGCAGGCCCACCAGCATCAGCGCCAGCGCGTACCACGTCCCCAGGATGGCGATCACGACCCCCTGCCCGCGCAGGAACCCGGACAGCGCGTCGTCGATCTCGGCGGCAAGCTGGCGGATGGTCGCCGCATGTTCGCGCGGCAGCAGGTCGTCGATGGCCGCGACCAGGTGATCCCAGTCCAGCAGCAGATAGAAGGCGACCACCGGCACGATGACCAGCAGCGCCACGGTCCCCAGGACGCCGGTGACCGATCCCAGGACGGTCGATGCCAGCCGCGCGGCCTGATCGCCCATCGTCGCCTGCAGGTCGGTCAGCGTCTGCTGCAGCCCGTCGCCCTGCGGGATCAGGTTGGGAAAGCGCGTGTCCAGGAAACCCCGCGCCTGGCTGATCATCTCCGGCGCGGTCTCGATCAGGGCGGTGGCCTGGCGCACCAGGATCGGCATGACCAGCAGAACGATGGCGACAAAGGCCAGCACGACCGCAAAGGTGATCACCACCACGGACATGGTACGCGACAGGCCCGCGCGTTCCAGACGATCGGCAAGCGGGTCCAGCAGATAGGCGATGCCAGCCCCCAGGATGAACGGCAGGACGGCCTGCCCCAGCAGCCACAGCGTCACCAGCAACGTCAGCGCCGCGATGCCCCACCACATGACCTGCTTGCGTACGGGGATGCGCATGGTTCGACCCTTGTCCAGAAACCTGCGGCGAATGTGCCGCCCCGTGCGTCTGGTTGCAAGCGCGATGCTTGGCAAGGCCGGACCGATCCGGTAACGCTGCGGACCGAACCGCTTTGAAGGACCCGTGCCATGCGTCTGTCGCGCTATTTCCTGCCCGTGCTGAAGGAAGACCCCAAAGAGGCGCAGATCGTCAGCCACCGGCTGATGCTGCGCGCGGGCATGATCAAGCAGCAGACGGCGGGCATCTATTCCTGGCTGCCGTTGGGCTTCAAGGTGCTGCGGCGCATCGAGCAGATCGTGCACGAGGAGCAGGCCCGCGCCGGTCACATCCCGATGCTGATGCCCACGCTGCAGCCCGCCGACCTGTGGCGCGAAAGCGGCCGCTATGACGACTATGGCGAGGAGATGCTGCGCATCAAGGACCGCAACAAGCGCGACCTGCTGTACGGCCCCACGAACGAGGAGATGATCACCGACATCTTCCGCAGCCATGTCGGCAGCTACAAGGATCTGCCGCTGACGCTGTACCATATCCAATGGAAGTTCCGCGACGAGATCCGTCCGCGCTTCGGCGTGATGCGTGGGCGCGAGTTCCTGATGAAGGACGGCTACAATTTCGACCTGACCAAGGAAGACGCGCTGCACGCCTACAACCGCCACCTGGTCAGCTATCTGCGCAGCTATGAGCGGATGGGCCTGCAGGCCATCCCGATGCGCGCCGATGGCGGCCCGATCGGCGGCGATTACACCCACGAGTTCCTGGTCCTGGCCGAGACCGGGGAATCCGAGGTGTTCTATGACAGCCAGATCACCGACCTGACCTTTGGCGACCGGGACATCGATTATGACAGCGTCGAGGAATGCCAGGCCGTGCTGGAGGAGTTCACCAGCCGCTATGCCCGCACCGACGAGACGCATGACGAGGCCGTCTATGCCCAGGTCCCCGAGGAACGCCGCCGCACCGCGCGCGGCATCGAGGTCGGGCAGATCTTCTATTTCGGGACGAAGTATTCCGAACCGATGGGCGCGATGGTGCGCAACTCCGACGGTGCGCAGGTTCCCGTGCACATGGGCAGCCACGGCATCGGCGTGTCGCGCCTGCTGGGCGCGATCATCGAGGCGAACCACGACGACAAGGGCATCATCTGGCCCGAGGGTGTGACCCCCTTCCACGTCGGCATCGTGAACCTCAAGCAGGGCGACAATTCCACCGACGCCGCCTGCGACGCGATCTATGCCGAACTGCAGGCCCGCGGCCTGGACCCGCTGTACGACGACCGGGACGAACGCGCCGGGGCAAAGTTCGCCTCGATGGACCTGATCGGCCTGCCATGGCGCATCACGGTCGGTCCGCGCGGCCTGACCAGCAACAAGGTCGAGCTGACCAGCCGCCGCACCGGCCAGACCGAGGAAGTCTCTCCGCAGGAGGCCATCGCCCGGATTGCGCAGATCTATCAGCCCGTGTTGGGCGTGACGGTCGCGGACAAGTAGGCCGCGACGGACGGTTGCCGCCGCGCTTCGTCGCAAGCGTCGTGGCAACCGACCACCCGTGCATTGCCCCTCTGTGTTGGTCCGCCATCGGGGGCATGGTTGACAGGATGACCAGTGCGGATGTCAGGTTCGAACATGGCATTTCCAGGGACGTAACCGCTGCACAAGTTAGGCGGATGCTCTGCGACAGCGGCGATGACGTCCGACGTCCCTACACCCTGTGAAACGCCGTTGGCACCATTCGGAACGGGATGACCACGACGACGGCCGACCGCCCCAAAGCCGTGTTGAAGCGAGGGGCGATCAGGCGGTCCAAAGTTGCCCCTGCGTCACACGTCAACCTGTCCAAAAACCATGCAAATACGCGCGACAACGCACTTTCTTTTTGAATGTTGCGCTTCTAACCTGACGCGCAGGACAATGTTCCAACTGGGAGACTTCCACATGAAAAAGCTTCTTCTCGCGACCGCCGCCGGGGCGCTGATGGCCGGTGCCGCGGGCGCCGAAGAAATCAAGCTGGGCATCTCGCTCGGCTTCACCGGTCCGCTGGAATCGATGGCCCCTGCAATGCAGCAGGGCGCCGAGATGGCCATGAAGGAGGTCAGCGATTCCGGCCTCCTGCTGGACGGGTCGACCGTTGTGGCGGTCACGGGCGACAGCACCTGCATCGACGCCGCCGCGGCGACCGCGACGGTGGAGCGTCTGATCGCATCCGAAGGCATCAAGGGTCTGATCGGCGGCATGTGCTCGGGCGAGACCATCGCCTCGCTGGAGAACGTCGCCAAGGCGAACGGCATCGTGATGATCTCTCCGTCGGCCACCTCGCCCGCGCTGACCGACATCGAGGATGACGGCCTGTTCTTCCGCACCGCCCCGTCGGATGCCCGCCAGGGCGAGGTGATGGCCCAGATCATCGCCGACCGCGGCATCGAAACCGTCGCAGTGACCTACACGAACAACGACTATGGCAAGGGCTTGGCGGACAGCTTTGCCGCGGCCTTCACCGCCAATGGCGGCACCGTGACCGTCAACAGCGCGCATGACGACGGCAAGGCCGACTATTCGGCCGAGATCGCGGCCCTGTCGGCCGCGGGCGGCGATGCGCTGGTCGTGGTGGGCTATGTCGACCAGGGCGGTTCGGGTATCGTGCGCGGCGCGCTGGACAGCGGCGCCTTCGAGACCTTCGTGTTCCCGGACGGCATGGTCGGCCAGGCGCTGGAGGACAACTTCGGGTCGGAGATCGAGGGCAGCTTCGGTCAGAACCCCGCAGCCGAGGGCGAAGGCCGCGAGGCCTATCTGGCGATGGCCGAGACCGCGGGCTTTGACGGCTCGGGCGCCTTTTCGGCCGAGGCCTATGACGCGGCGGCGCTGATGCTGCTGGCGATGGCCAAGGCCAAGTCGTCGGACCCGGCGGTCTACAAGGAGCACATCATGGACGTGGCAAACGGCCCCGGCGAGGAAATCCTGCCCGGCGAACTGGCCAAGGCGCTGGAGATCATCAACGGCGGCGGCGACGTCGATTATGTCGGCGGCACCTCAGTTGAGCTGGTGGGTCCGGGCGAATCCGCCGGCACCTTCCGCGAGATCCAGTTCACCGACGGCAAGCTGGAAGTGGTCGGCTATCGCTGATCGCAGACCTGAACAGGCGGCCCGGCACCATCTTGGTGCCGGGCCGTTTTGCAAAGATGACAGCCGCTTGACGGCACATCTTCACCAAGAATGTGAAGACAGGGAAGGTGACGCATGATCCGTGTCGAGGATCTTCACAGACATTTCGGCGGCTTTCGCGCCGTCGACGGCGCCAGCCTGACGATCGAGACAGGCTCGATCACCGGGCTGATCGGGCCGAACGGCGCGGGCAAGTCGACGTTGTTCAACGTGATCGCGGGCGTGCTGCCCCCCACCTCGGGGCGCGTCTTTATGGACGGAGAGGACATCACCGGCCTGCCGCCGCACGAACTGTTCCACAAGGGCCTGCTGCGGACGTTTCAGTTGGCGCATGAATTCAGCTCGATGTCGGTGCGCGAGAACCTGATGATGGTCCCGGGCGCGCAGGCCGGAGAGACGATCTGGAAGACCTGGTTCCAGCGTGGCCGGATCGAGCGCGAGGAGGCCGAACTGCGCCGCCGCGCCGACGAGGTCTTGGATTTCCTGACCATCCGCCACCTGACCCATGAAAAGGCCGGGAACCTGTCGGGCGGCCAGAAAAAGCTGCTGGAACTGGGCCGCACGATGATGGTCGACGCCAAGATCGTGTTTCTGGACGAGGTCGGCGCGGGCGTGAACCGGACCCTGCTGATGACCATCGCCGACGCGATCATCCGCCTGAACAAGGAACGCGGTTATACCTTCTGCGTGATCGAGCATGACATGGATTTCATCGGCAAGCTGTGCGACCCGGTGATCGTGATGGCCGAGGGCAAGGTTCTGGCCAAGGGCAGCGCCCAGGACATCATGAAGAACGAGGCGGTGATCGAGGCCTATCTGGGCACCGGCCTGAAGAACAAGGACATGGTGGGATGAGCGACCAGGACGCTGTCTTCGGCAATCGCGGCAGCCGCGACCTGTCGGTGGTGAACCCGGCCGGGCGCGGCACGATCGACGGCACCCGCCGGTCGGGGCCGGTGGGCGCGGGGCGCGCGGGCGACCCGTTCCTGATCGGCGAGGGCATGACCGGCGGATACGGCAAGGGCGCCGACATCCTGCACGACTGCACCATCGCGGTCGAACAGGGCCAGATCGCGGTGATCGTCGGCCCCAACGGCGCGGGCAAATCCACGGCCATGAAGGCCATATTCGGCATGTTGAACCTGCGCCAGGGATCGGTGCGGTTGAACGGGCGGGACATCACCGCCCTGAACCCGCAGGACCGGGTCAAGGCGGGGATGGGCTTCGTCCCGCAGGTCAACAACATCTTCCCGTCCATGACGGTTGAGGAGAACCTGGAGATGGGCGCCTATATCCGCCGCGACGACATCCGCGCGACGATGGAGCAGGTCTATGACCTGTTCCCCGCCGTCGCCGCCAAGCGCCGCCAGGCCGCGGGCGAACTGTCGGGCGGTCAACGCCAGCAGGTCGCCGTCGGTCGTGCGCTGATGACCCGACCCAAGGTGCTGATGCTGGACGAACCCACCGCGGGCGTCAGCCCCATCGTCATGGACGAGCTGTTCGACCGCATCATTGCCATTGCGCGGGGCGGGCTGCCCGTCCTGATGGTCGAACAGAACGCACGTCAGGCGATGATGATCGCCGACAAGGCCTATGTGCTGGTGCAGGGCGCGAACGCCCATACCGGCACCGGGGCCGACCTGATGCAGAACGACGAGGTGCGTCGCACCTTCCTGGGGGGCTGAGCCGTGGATATCCTGAACGCCCTCGTGGTCTTTCTGAACTTCGTCTTCATCCCGGCCGCCGCCTATGGCGCGCAGCTGGCGCTTGGCGCCCTGGGCGTCACGCTGATCTATGGCATCCTGCGGTTTTCGAACTTCGCGCATGGCGACACCATGGCCTTTGGCACGGGCATCGTGATCCTGCTGACCTGGGGGCTGCAATCCCTGGGCATCAGCGCAGGCCCGCTGCCCACGGCGCTGATCGCCCTTCCTCTTGGCATCGCGCTGACGGCGCTGCTGGTGCTGGGCACCGACCGCGCAGTCTATAAGTTCTATCGCCGGCAGAAGGCCGCGCCGATCATCCTGGTGATGGCATCGGTCGGCGTGATGTTCGTGATGAACGGCCTGACCCGCATCCTGATCGGCGTGGACGAGATCCGCTTTGACGACGGCGCGCGCTTCCTGATCGCGGTCCGCGATTTCCGCGAGATGACCGGGCTGGAGGAAGGCCTGGCGCTGCGCTCGACCCAGGCACTGACCGTGGGGGTGGCGCTGATCGTGATGATCGCGCTGTTCTGGTTCCTGAACCGCACGAAGTCGGGCAAGGCCATGCGCGCCTATTCCGACAACGAGGATCTGGCCCTGCTGTCGGGCATTGACCCGGAACGCGTCGTGCGCCTGACCTGGATCATCGCGGCCGCTCTGGCGACCATCGCGGGCACGCTTTACGGGTTGGACAAGTCATTCAAGGCCTTCAACTATTTTCAGATCCTACTGCCGATCTTTGCCGCGGCGATCGTCGGGGGCCTGGGCAATCCGCTTGGCGCCATCGCGGGCGGGTTCCTGGTCGCGTTCTCCGAGGTGGCGGTGACCTATCCGTGGGTCAAGGTCGTGGGCTATCTGGCGCCTTGGTACGAACCCGGCGGGCTGATGCAGCTTCTGGGCACGGAGTACAAATTCGCGGTCAGCTTCGTGATCCTGATCGTCGTCCTGCTGTTCAGGCCCACCGGCCTGTTCCGCGGCAAATCGGTCTGAGGGGGAGAGATCATGGCAACTAACCGTCAAGCCGCGACATCCGCCAGCCCCTGGCGCGCGCCGATCCTGTTCGGGGTGCTGGCCATCCTGTTCGTGCTGGAGGGCACGGTCCGGAACAGCATGTTCTCGGGCAGCTGGAACACGTCGCTGGCGATTCTGAACATGGGGCTGCTGTCCGCGATCACCGCCCTGGGCGTCAACATGCAGTGGGGCTATGCGGGCCTGTTCAACGTGGGCGTGGTGGGCTTTCTGGCGATGGGCGCGCTGGCCCCCGTCCTGGTGTCGCTGCCCCCGGTCGAAGGAGCATGGGCCGCGGGTGGCACGCGGCTGATGCTGGCGCTGGCCGTGGGCGTGGGAACGCTGGCCATGGCCAAGCTGGCCTGGACGCGCACCCGCAGCGGCATCCTGACCGCGGTCGTGCTGATCGGCGGCTTTGTCGCCTATCGCTGGCTGTTCGATCCCGCGGTCATCGCGATCGAGGCAAACAACCCGGCCCGCAACGGCAATATCGGCGGCCTTGGCCTGCCGGTGCTGCTGTCCTGGGTGGTGGGCGGCCTGTTCGCGGCCGCCGCAGCCTGGGCCATCGGCAAGGTCGCCCTGGGCCTGCGGTCCGATTACCTGGCCATCGCCACGCTTGGCATCGGCGAGATCATCGTGGCCGTGATGAAGAACGAGGACTGGCTGGCCCGCGGGGTCAAGAACATCACCTCGATCCCGCGCCCCGTCGCGCAGGAGGTGGCCCTGCAGCGCAACCCAGATTTCGTCGACTTTGCCGCCAGCTGGGGCTTCCCCGTGGCCGAGGCGTCGGGCATCTGGGTCAAGCTGTCCTACATGTCGCTGTTCCTGGTCGTGCTGCTGGTCATCATCCTGCTGGCCGAACTGGCGCTGAAATCGCCTTGGGGCCGCATGATGCGGGCCATCCGCGACAACGAGACCGCGGCCGAGGCGATGGGCAAGGACGTGACCCGCCGCCACCTGCAGGTGTTCATCCTGGGATCGGCGGTCATCGGGGTCGCGGGCGCGATGATGGTCACGCTGGACGGGCTCCTGGCGCCGACCAGCTATAACCCGCTGCGCTATACCTTTCTGATCTGGGTGATGGTGATCGTCGGCGGGTCCGGCAACAACTGGGGTGCGGTGCTGGGGGCCGTCACCATCTGGTTCCTGTGGATCAAGGCCGAGGTCTGGGGCCCTGCCCTGATCGCCATGCTGACCGGGCCGATGGCCGACGGGCCGGTCAAGGCGCACCTGCTGGACAGCGCGCCGCACATGCGCTTCATCGCGATGGGGGCGGTGCTGCTGCTGGTGCTGCGCTTTGCGCCACGGGGCCTGCTGCCCGAAAAATAGGGCGACATGGGAAAGGGGCGCGGATCACACCGCGCCCCTTGTCCGTTCAGCGGCAGTTGTTGCCCAGGACCGTGCTGTGCCACAGCCGCCCGTCCGCGCCGCGCGCGACTCCGCTGCCGATTTGATAGCTGAGCTGTCCCAGGACCTGTTCCCGCTGCGGGCCGGGGACAAGCCACGCGTTGACCGTTCCTTCGGGCGTGCCGCCGGCGCCGACCAGCTGGACCACGCCGCAGGTCGGATAGCCCACGGACCGCGCGCGGTCGACGACGTTCGACCCGTTCGACCCGGCCACGTCAGCGCGGCCCATTCGCGCCATGTCGCAGGCATGGGCCAGCGCGATGCGGTCCAGTTCCGCACTGCTGGCCAGTGCGTTCTTGCCCTCGGCCGCGCGGGCGGCGTTGACGGCGGCGGACAGGCGCAGCCCCGCGTCGACCTCTCCGCGGCATTCTGTGGCCAGCGCCTGATCGGCGGGGGCCTGCGGGGCCGTCAGGCCCGGAATCGGCATCTGGCAGGCAGACAGGGCCAGAACGCAGGTGGCGGCAAGGGACAAGCGCTTCATCGGGACATACCTTTTGCACGGATCGGGGTGATTGACCCCGAACGCGCGCGGGTTTCGTCGGTTCCCGCCCGCCCCGGCGCCGAAATGCTTGCAAGGTGCTGAAACCGCGCTTAAAGCGCACCCATGACCCAGCACCAGCGCCTTTTGATCATCGACTTCGGCAGCCAGGTGACGCAGCTGATCGCGCGTCGCCTGCGTGAACTGAACGTCTATTGCGAAATCCACCCGTTCAACACGGTGACCGACGACACGCTGCGCCAAATGGCGCCGCAGGCGATCATCCTGTCGGGCGGCCCAGCCAGCGTCACGACCGACGGCAGCCCGCGCGCGCCCCAGGCCGTGTTCGACATGGGCGTGCCCGTCTTTGGCATCTGCTATGGCCAGCAGGTCATGATGGAGCAGCTGGGCGGCCGGGTCGAGGCCGGGCACCACGCCGAATACGGCCGCGCCTTCATCGCGCCCGCGCCGGGCCACAAGTCCGACGGCATCTTTGCCGGCCTGTTCGACACGGGCCGCGAAGAGGTCTGGATGAGCCATGGCGACCGCGTCACCAGCCTTGCGCCGGGCTTCGAGGTCATCGGCACCTCGCCCAACGCGCCCATGGCGATGATCGCGGACGAGGCGCGCCATTTCTATGCCGTCCAGTTCCACCCCGAGGTGCATCACACGCCGAACGGCCGCACCATGTTGGAGAACTTTGTCCGGCTGGCGGGCTTCACCGGCGACTGGACCATGGCCAGCTATAAGGACGAGGCGATCCGCAAGATCCGCGAGACCGTGGGCGACCGCAAGGTCATCTGCGGCCTGTCGGGCGGCGTGGATTCCTCGGTGGCGGCGGTCCTGATCCACGAGGCGATCGGCGACCAGCTGACCTGCGTCTTCGTGGATCACGGGTTGCTGCGGCTGAACGAGGGCGAGGACGTCGTCAAGATGTTCCGCGACAACTACAACATTCCCCTGATCCATGCGAACGAGGCCGACCTGTTCCTAGGATCGCTGGAAGGCGTCAGCGACCCAGAGGTCAAGCGCAAGACCATCGGCCGGCTGTTCATCGACGTGTTCCAGAAATACGCCAGCCAGATCGAGGGCGCCGATTTCCTGGCGCAGGGGACGCTGTACCCGGACGTGATCGAGAGCGTCAGCTTCAGCGGCGGCCCGTCGGTCACGATCAAGTCGCACCACAACGTGGGCGGCCTGCCCGAGAAGATGGGCCTGAAGCTGGTGGAACCCTTGCGCGAACTGTTCAAGGACGAAGTCCGCGAGCTGGGCCGCGAACTTGGCCTGCCCGAGAGCTTCATCGGCCGCCACCCCTTCCCCGGCCCCGGTCTGGCCATCCGCTGCCCCGGAGAGATCACGCGGGAAAAGCTGGAGATCCTGCGCAAGGCCGACGCGGTCTTCATCGACCAGATCCGCAAGCACGGCCTGTACGACGAGATCTGGCAGGCTTTCGTCGCGATCCTGCCGGTGCGCACGGTGGGCGTCATGGGCGACGGCCGGACCTATGATTTCGCCTGCGCGCTGCGGGCCGTGACCTCGGTCGACGGCATGACGGCGGACTATTATCCCTTCACCCACGATTTCCTGGGCGAGACCGCGACGCGGATCATCAACGAGGTCAAGGGCATCAACCGTTGCACCTATGACATCACGTCCAAGCCGCCGGGGACGATCGAATGGGAATGACGCGGCACCGCGTCGCATGACATGTCGGGAACGCGCAGGGCAACCTGCGCGTCCTTGTCATTCTGGGGGTGTGGAATGCGTCTGATCCTGGTGCTGGGCGACCAGCTGTCGCCTGACCTGTCAGCGCTGCGCGAGGCGCGCCCCGAAGATCTGATCGTCATGGCCGAGGTGATGTCCGAGGCCAGCTATGTCCCCCACCACCCCCAGAAGATCACCTTCCTGTTCGCCGCGATGCGCAAGTTCGCGGACCTTCTGCGCGAGGCCGGCCACCGCGTCGCCTATGCGACGCTGGACGATCCGGACAACACACAGTCCATTCCCGGAGAGCTGCTGCGCCATGCCGCGGCGCATGGCGCCGAGAGCGTGATCGCCACGCGGTCCGGGGAATGGCGCCTGATCGCCGCGCTGGACGACCTGCCCGTGCCCGTCACGCAGCTGCCCGACGACCGATTTATCTGCAGCCAGCCCGAATTCGAAGCCTGGGCCGAGGGCCGCAAGGAATTGCGGATGGAGTGGTTCTATCGCGAGATGCGCCGCAAGACCGGGCTACTGATGGAGGGCGACCAGCCGATGGGCGGCAAGTGGAACTTTGACCACGACAACCGCAAGCCCGCCCAGGCCGACCTGCTGCGCATCCCCCCGCCCCGGTTCGAACCGGACGCGGTGACCGCCCAGGTTCTGGACTTGGTCGAGGCACGGTTTCCCGACAATTTCGGCCGTCTGCGGCCCTTTGGCTATGCCACCGACCGGGCTGGCGCGCTGCAGGTCCTGGCGCATTTCATCGACCATTCGCTGGATGAGTTCGGCCCCTATCAGGACGCGATGCTGCAGGACGATCCGTTCCTGCATCATTCGATCCTGTCGCCCTATATCAACGCGGGCCTGCTATCCCCGATGGAGGTGTGCCAGGCCGCAGCCGACGCCCATGCCGCGGGCAAGGTCCGCCTGAATTCGGCCGAAGGCTTCATCCGCCAGATCATCGGCTGGCGCGAATACATGCGCGGCATCTATTTCCTGGAAGGGCCGGACTATACCGCGCGCAACGTGCTGGGGCATGACCGCGACCTGCCGCCGGTCTATTGGGGTGCGCCCACGCGGATGAACTGCATGGCGCAGGCGGTGGGACAGACGCGCGATCACGCCTATGCGCATCATATCCAGCGGCTGATGGTGACGGGCAACTTCGCCCTGCTGGCGGGGATCGATCCGGCGCAGGTCCATGAATGGTATCTGGCCGTCTATGTCGATGCCTATGAATGGGTCGAGGCACCCAACGTCATCGGGATGAGCCAGTTCGCGGATGGCGGCGTGGTCGGGTCGAAGCCCTATGTCAGTTCGGGCAACTACATCGCCAAGATGTCGGATTATTGCGGCGGATGCGCCTACAAGGTGACGCAAAAGACGGGGCCCGGCGCCTGCCCGTTCAACGTGCTCTATTGGGATTTCATGGTGCGTCATTGCGACCGGTTTCAGTCGAACCCCCGCATCGGGCGCGCTTATGCGACCTGGGACCGGATGGACGCCGACAAGCGCCGCCAGATCCGCAGCGACGCGGCCGCGTTTCTGGACCGCCTGGATGTGGGCGATCCGGTCTGAGCCGCTTGACGCGGAGCTGACGTGCCGCCACGCTGCCCGCCGATCAGCGAAAGGACCTGCCGATGGATTGCGCCTGCGGCCATGCCCATACCCCCGCCCTGGACCCTTCGGGCACGCCGGTGCCCCTGTCGCCTGCCCCCGTCGCCCTGCACGGACGCCTGATCTGTCACGACACGGCGCAGATGCTGACCGCGCTGGACCTGCTGCAGGATCATGCCGATGCCAGCCGCGCCGAGCCGGGATGCCTGCGCTTTGACATCGCGCAATCCGACGCCCCGATGGTCTGGACCCTGTCCGAGGTCTTTGCCGATGAGGACGCGTTCGCGGCGCATCAGGCCCGCACGGCATCCAGCCCCTGGGGTCTGCGCAGCAGCGACATGGGCCGCGATTTCTATCGCCACGCCGCTCAGGTCATGATCCGGCCCGAGGTCCCGTCGGATCACGCAGCCCTGGACACCCTGCTGGTACGCGCATTCGATGGCCCGGCCGAGGCCCGCCTGCTGCGCGCGCTGCGGGCCGATGGCGATCTGTCCCACGTGCTGGTGGCCCATGTCGAAGGCGTGCCGGTCGGCCTTGGCGCCCTGTCATCCCTGCAGGCGGCGGAACCGGCATTCGCCTTGGCGCCGCTGGCCGTCCATCCGGCCATGCAGCGGCGCGGCATCGGTCGGGCGCTGATCGATGCCGCACTGCGCGCCGCGACGGGGCCGGTCGTGGTCCTGGGCGATCCCACGGTCTATGCCGGATCGGGTTTCGTCCCCGCGGATCTGGCATCCCCCTATGCGGGGCCTGGCCTGCAGATTCACGGCAGCCTGCCCCGGGGTAGCGCTGTCGTCCATGCCGGGGCCTTTACGGCCCTGTGACGGCGCGCCCCTTGCGGCGCTGCCCGGCAGAGTCCACATCTGACGCCGAAGCATTTTGAAAGGACCCACCATGGCAGGCAACACCGTCTTCGATGCAACCGATCCGGCGCGCGCCAAGGGCGATTTCGGCACCCTGCCCGAATGGGATCTCAGCGACCTCTATACCGCCCCCGACAGCCCCGAACTGACCGCGGACATCGCGCGCATCGAGACGCAGGCGCAGGCCTTTGCCGCCGAATACCAAGGCAAGCTGGCCAACCTGACGCCCGCGCAGATGCTAGAGGCGGTCCAGGCGTTCGAGCAAATCAATATCCTGGCCGGGCGCGTCATGTCCTATATCGGGCTGCGCTATTACCAGAACACCACCGACCCGGTCCGTGCCAAGCAGATGGGCGACCTGCAGGCGCGCATCACCGATCTGACGACGCCGATCATCTTCTTCTCGCTGGAGTTCAACCGCATCCCCGATGCGACCTACGAATCCATGTTCACCGCCGCCGACGGCCCTGCCCGCTACAAGCCGGTCTTCGACCGGATGCGCGCGATGCGGCCCCACCAACTGTCGGACGAGCTGGAGCAGTTCCTGCACGACACTTCGGTCGTCGGCGCCGCCGCTTGGAACCGCCTGTTCGACGAGACGACCGCCGCCCTGACCTTTGACGTCGACGGAGAGACCCTGGGCCTGGAGGCCACGCTGAACCTGCTGACCGACCACGACCGGGCACGACGCGAGGCCGCCGCCCATGCGCTGGCCAAGGTCTTCACCGCGAATGTCGGGCTGTTCACGCGCATCCACAACACGCTGGCCAAGGAAATGGCGATCGAGGACAAGTGGCGCAAGATGCCCACGCCGCAATACGGCCGTCACCTGTCGAACCATGTCGAACCCGAGGTGGTCGAGGCGCTGCGCAATGCCGTCACCGCCGCCTATCCCCGCCTGTCCCACCGCTATTACGCGCTGAAGGCGAAATGGCTGGGGCTGGACAAGCTGCAGGTCTGGGACCGGAACGCGCCGCTGCCGACCGACGCGCCCCGCGTGATCGACTGGCCCGAGGCGCGGTCGACGGTCCTGGACGCCTATGCCGGCTTCTCGCCGGAACTGGCCGAACTGGCCGAACCGTTCTTCGACAAGGGCTGGATCGACGCGGGCGTCAAGCCGGGCAAGGCGCCGGGCGCGTTCGCGCACCCGACCGTCTCGACCGCGCATCCCTATATCCTGCTGAACTATCTGGGCAAACCGCGCGACGTGATGACCTTGGCGCACGAACTGGGCCACGGCGTCCATCAGCGTCTGGCCGCCCGTCAGGGGGAGCTGCTGTCCTCGACGCCGCTGACCCTGGCGGAAACCGCGTCCGTCTTCGGTGAGATGCTGACCTTCCGCGCGCTGCTGGCCAAGACCACCGACCCCGCGCAGAAGAAGGCCCTGCTGGCGGGCAAGGTCGAGGACATGATCAACACGGTCGTCCGTCAGATCGCGTTCTATGATTTCGAATGCCGCCTGCACGCTGCCCGCGCCGAGGGAGAGCTGACCCCCGACGACATCAACGCGCTGTGGATGGCCGTCCAGCATGAAAGCCTGGGCCCGGTCTTCGAATACATGCCGGGATACGAGACGTTCTGGACCTATGTCCCGCATTTCGTGCATTCGCCCTTCTATGTCTATGCCTATGCCTTCGGCGACGGGCTGGTGAATGCGCTCTATGCCGCCTACGAGGACGGCCTGCCGGACTTTCAGGACAAGTATTTCGACCTGCTGAAGGCCGGCGGCTCCAAGCATCACCGCGAACTGCTGGCGCCGTTCGGCCTGGATGCGTCCGACCCGGCCTTCTGGGACAAGGGCCTGTCCATGATCGAGAGCCTGATCGACCAGCTGGAGGCGCTGGAGGCGTGATCCCGTCTGGCGTCCCCGGTCCGTCGCGCTAGACTGTGCGCGACGGATCGGAGGAGTCATGTGGAAACGGGTGCTGCTGGGGACGGGCGCGGTCCTGGCGATGGGCGTGGCGGGGTTCCTGACCTTCGCCCCGGCCTATGTCGAACGCGGGATGAACCCCGTCACCATGCCGGCAGAAGGCTGGCCGGTCACGGCAGAGGCGCAGGCCCTGCATGACCGGCTGGTGATCGGCGACTGGCATTCCGATGCGCTGTTGTGGGACCGCGACCTGCTGGACCGCGCGGAGCGGGCTCATACCGACGTTCCGCGTCTGCTGGACGGGAACATGGCGGTGCAGGTCTTCACCACCGTCACGAAAAGCCCACGCGGCCAGAACTATGACCACAACGCCACCGATACCGGCGACAACATCACGCCCCTGTTCATCAGACAGCTGCGCCCGCCGCGCAGCTGGTTCTCGTTGCGCGAACGGGCGCTGGTGCAGGCGCAGGCGTTGCAGGACGCCGCGGATCGCGCACCTGACCGGCTGCGGGTGATCCGCAGCCGCGCCGATCTGGCCGACCATCTGGCGCGGCGGCAGGCAGGCGCGCAGGTGCTGGGCGCGGTGCTGGGATCGGAAGGCGGTCACCCGCTGGAGGGCGATCCGGCCAATCTGGACGTGCTCTATGACGCGGGCTTCCGGTTGATGGGGCTGACGCATTTCTTCGACAACGAGCTGGGCGGCAGCCTGCACGGAGAGGGCGGTACCGGCGCGGGCCTGTCCGATTTCGGGCGTCAGGTGGCGGACGCGATGATCGCGCGCGGCATGATCATCGACGTGACCCATGCCAGCCCGCAGATGGTGCGCGACGTGCTGGCCATTCCGGGCGCGCGGCCGGTCCTGTCCCATACCGGCATCACCCGCCATTGCCACAGCCCCCGCAACCTGCCCGACGATCTGGTCGCGGACATCGCGCAAGCGGGCGGGATCATCGGCGTCGGGTTCTGGTCGGACGTGGTCTGCGGATCGACGCCCACCGACGTGGCCCAGGCCATCGCAGCCGCGATCGAGGTCGCCGGAGACGACCACGTCTCGCTCGGCTCGGACTGGGACGGGTCGGTCGACACGCCGTTCGACGCCGCCCATCTTTCTGCACTGACCCAAGCCCTGCTTGACCAAGGCCTGTCAGAGGTGCAGATCGCCAAGGTCATGGGGGGCAACATGATGGCCTATCTGGCCGAAACCCTGCCCGAGAACTGAGAGGAACCGATGAAACGCACGACCTTGCTGCATGCCGAACTGTCCGGGCTGATCGCCGCCTTCGGCCATGGCGACATGCTGGTGATCGGCGATGCCGGGCTGCCCGTGCCCGCCGGCGTCCGGGTCATCGACCTGGCCCTGACCCGCGGCATTCCGGGCGTCTTCGATGTGCTGGACGTGGTGCTGGCCGAACTGGTCGTCGAACGTTCCGCGATGGCGACCGAAGCCGCCCGCGACCTGCAGGCCGAATTCGCGCGACGCGACATCGGAGCGGTCACCATGCTGTCGCATGACGACTTCAAGGCGGCGTCGCGCCACGCCCGCGCGATCGTGCGGACCGGGGAATGCACCCCCTATGCCAATGTGGCCCTTTACGCCGGCGTGGCGTTTTAGACGGAACCGATGCGCCGATATTGCGTTGCAAGCCCAGATGCTTATCCACAAGGAGACTGAGCGATGCAGAAGAAGATCCTGGGCCTGACCGCCGTTCTGGCCATGATGACGCTGGCCGCCTGCGAAACCGTGCAGGGTGCGGGCCGCGACATCTCGACCGCCGGCGCGGTCGTCCAGCAGGAAAGCGCCGAGGCTCAAGCCGGGATGTGATCCTGATCGATCGGCACGACATGACGGCCCCCCGCAGCGTGCTGGCGGGGGGCTTTCTCATGCGCATGGGGCATTGGATAAGGAACCCGATGCCGATCTGGTCCGTTTGAACGTATCCCTTAAAGAAACGATGAGGCCATCATGCGGATTATCCTGATGGCGCTGCTCGCGCTGCCCCTGCCCGCCCACGCTTTCACCGCCCGCAACGGCATGGAGGCCCGTCAGGTCGATGCGACCGATATCGCGGTCCCGTTCGAGGCGGGGCGGACCGACACGGATTACTGGTGCGCTGCCGGCGATCTTGCGCAGCAGGTGATGAACCAGCCGGTCGCGACGCGCATCTGGCGCGCCAGTCCCAAGCCGCGCGAGGCAGGTCAGGGCATCCTGTTCACGTTGGACCCGGCTCGCCAGGCGCAGGGCGCAGGCCTGTCCCAGTTCGGATCAGGGCCACGCGATGGCGCACTATCGGTCGGTCAGGCCGTGGCCAGCCATTGCCGCATCATCATTCCCTTCATTCGGGATCGATGATCAATTGTCCATCTTCAGCGCCTGGATGAAGGCGGTCTGCGGAATCTCGACCTTGCCGAACTGACGCATCTTCTTCTTGCCGGCTTTCTGCTTTTCCAGCAGCTTCTTTTTCCGCGTGGCGTCGCCGCCATAGCACTTGGCGGTCACGTCCTTGCGCATGGCCGACAGCGTCTCGCGCGCGATCACGCGGGCACCGATCGCGGCCTGGATCGGGATCTTGAACATGTGGCGCGGGATCAGGTCCTTGAGCTTTTCGACCATCGCGCGGCCACGGCTTTCGGCACGGTCGCGATGAACCATGATCGACAGCGCGTCCACCGGCTCGTCGTTCACCAGGATCGACATCTTGACCAGGAAATCCTCGCGGTACTCGCTGATCTGATAGTCGAAGCTGGCATAGCCCTTGGTCACCGACTTCAGCCGGTCATAGAAGTCGAACACGACCTCGGCCAACGGCAGGTCATAGACCACCATCGCCCGCGCGCCGGCATAGGTCAGGTCCAGCTGGATGCCGCGACGGTCCTGACACAGCTTCAGCACGTCACCCAGATACTCGTCCGGCACCATGATCGTGGCCTTGATGCGCGGCTCCTCGATATGGTCGACATGGGTCAGGTCCGGCATGTCGGCGGGGTTGTGCAGGTCGCGCACCTCGCCGTCGCGCATGTGCAGCTTGAAGACCACCGACGGCGCCGTGGTGATCAGGTCCAGGTCGTATTCGCGCTCAAGCCGGTCACGGATGACCTCAAGGTGCAGAAGCCCCAGAAACCCGCAGCGGAAGCCGAACCCCAGGGCCGCCGACGTCTCCATCTCATAGCTGAAGCTGGCGTCGTTCAGGGCCAGCTTCTCGATGGCGTCGCGCAGGGGTTCGAAATCATTGGCGTCCACCGGGAACAGACCGCAGAACACCACCGGCTGCGCCGGCTTGAAGCCCGGCAACGCCGTGGCACAGGGCTTGCGTTCCTGGGTAATCGTGTCGCCCACGCGCGTATCGCGGACCTGCTTGATCGAGCCGGTAAAGACACCGATCTCTCCCGGGCCCAGTTCGGCGATGTCGACCATCTGCGGCGTCAGGACGGCCAGCTTGTCGATGCGGTGGCTGGCGCCGGTCTGCATCATCTTGATCTGGTCGCCCTTGCGGATCACCCCGTCCATCACGCGGATCATCACGACAACGCCCAGATAGGCGTCGTACCAGCTGTCCACCAGCATCGCCTTCAGCGGCGCGTCGCGGTCGCCCTTGGGCGCGGGCAGGCGCGTGACGATGGCCTCCAGGACGTCCGGGATGCCCAGACCGGTCTTGGCGCTGATCGGAATCGCGTCCTGCGCGTCGATGCCGATGACTTCCTCGATGTTCTCCTTGACGCGGTCGGGCTCGGCCGCGGGCAGGTCGATCTTGTTCAGGACCGGCACGATCTCGTGGCCTGCGTCGATCGCCTGATAGACGTTGGCCAGCGTCTGCGCCTCGACCCCCTGGCTGGCGTCGACGACCAGCAGCGACCCCTCGACCGCGCGCATCGACCGGCTGACCTCATAGGCAAAGTCCACGTGGCCCGGCGTGTCGATCAGGTTCAGGACATAGGTCCGGCCGTCCTTGGCCGGATAGCTGATCCGCACCGTGTTGGCCTTAATGGTGATCCCGCGCTCACGCTCGATATCCATGCTGTCCAGCATCTGGGCCTTCATGTCGCGATCCGCGACAGTGCCCGTGGACTGGATCAGCCGGTCGGCCAAGGTGGATTTCCCGTGGTCGATATGCGCCACGATCGAAAAATTGCGGATGAGGTCAAGGTCGGTCATGGGCGGGCTATACAGTCCCGCAAAGGCCGCGAAAAGAGGGTTTCGCGGCCCTGCGTTATTTGGTGTCAGGGCGCGGTCGGAAGGTCCGCGGCCTTCAGCATCAAGCGCGCGACCTCGGCCGACGAGGCAGGGTTCTGGCCAGTGACCAGGTTGCCATCGGCGACGGCGAAGGGCTGCCAGTCCGGGCCCTTCTGATGATGGCCGCCCTGGGCCTTCAGCTGGTCCTCCAGCATGAACGGGACGACATCGGACAGGCCGACCGCGTCCTCCTCGCTGTTGGTGAACCCAGCCACGCGACGGCCGTGGACCAGCGGATCACCCGAGGCGAGACGCGCCGACAGCAGGCCGGCCGGCCCGTGGCAGACCGCGCCGACGACCGCACCCTTATCGAACGCCCGGCCCAGCAGATCGCCCAAGGCCTTCGAATTGGGCAGGTCCCACATCGTGCCGTGACCGCCCGGCAGGAACACGATGTCGCAACCGGACACCTCAACGTCCTCGACCTTGGTGGTGTTTTCCAGCTTGTTCATGACCGCCTCGTCGGCCAGCAGGCGGCGGACCTCGTCGGTCATCGCGTCGCCCTCGGCCGAGGAAGGGTCCGCCGGGGGCTTGCCGCCCTTGATGCTGGCCAGCTCGATCTGCCAGCCCGCGTCCGACAGGATCCAATAGGGGGCGGCCAGCTCCTCCCAATAGAAACCCGTGGGTTTGCCGGTGTCGCCAAGCGTGTCGTGCGAGGTCAGGATGAACAGGGCCTTGGGCATGGTAAACCTCCTTGAGGGATGCAAAAATCGCCACGATGCCGGGATGGCGCCATGGCGTTCGGCATGTCAATGTTCCCCGACGCGTCCGAGTTCCCGGTCGCGATGTCGCACCGGTGCGACCATCTGGGTCGCGCGGCCGCCAAGGCCCCTCGATGGGGCCGCAGGCGGCCTCGTGCGCCCAAGCCACGCGCAGGCAGGATCTCAGCCGGGACCGGGTCGCACCAGGCTGTCGACGGGGCGCCTGCGCCGCAGCCCCGCCTCGCGCCACATCGCATAGCCCCCCGCCAGCGCGATCAACGCCGCCCCCGCCAAGGTAGCCGCATCGGGCCGCTCGCCAAAGATCACCGCCGCCACGACCAGCGCAAAAGCCAGCCGCGTGTATCGGAACGGCGCGACGACCGACGCCTCGCCCAGACGCGAGGCCGCCACCAGCGTCGCATAGCCCACGACGCCGAACACCACCGTCCCCGCCAGCAAGACGACCTCGATCGGGCCAGGCATCACCGGCGCGGGCCCGGCCAGCAAGCCCAGCACCACCCCCGCCGGAATCATCGCGCCATAGGCCGAGGCCGACAGTTGATCCGACGCCACCCCCGGCGGA
Source organism: Paracoccus sp. 08 (assembly GCF_024105395.1). NCBI lineage: Bacteria > Pseudomonadati > Pseudomonadota > Alphaproteobacteria > Rhodobacterales > Paracoccaceae > Paracoccus > Paracoccus sp. 08. Next base: position 29,676 of record NZ_WEKR01000001.1, read on the forward strand.
ATGCGCCGCGTAGCCAGATCGCGCAGCGTCAGCCCCGCGACGCCCGCCACCGCCCACAGCATTGCGGGCTGGAACGCCGCCGTCCCCGGCCGCAGGATCAGCAGCACCCCCGCGAACCCGACCGCCACCGACAGCCAACGGCGCCAGCCGAACTTTTCGCCCAGAAACAGCGCCGCGCCCAGCACCAGCGTCAGCGGCAGCACCTGCAGGATCGCAGAGGTCACCGCCAGATCACCCACCGCCAGCGCCGTCACCAGGCAGACGGCCCCCACGATCTCTCCGGCATTGCGCAACAGCGCAATGGGATGGATCAGGTCACCCGTCCAAAGACGCCCTCCACGCCGCGCCAGACGCATCCAGAAGACCGCACCCGCGACCACCCCCACCATCGCCAGCAACTGCCACACCGGCATCGTCCGGGTCAGCACCTTGAGAAACGCATCCTCGACCGCGAACATCGCCATCGATGCCGACATGAACAGCGCGGCACGCCCGTTGTCGGTCACGCCGCACCTTCCAGGTCGGCGATCAGCGCGGGCAGTCCGCCCATGTCGGACAGCTGATGCAGGCGCGGATGATCGGGTGCCTCGGCATGTTCATGGCTCCAGGTCAGGTCATGCGGGATGAAGACGCCCGTCCCACCCAGATCCAGCACCGGGATCACGTCACTGCGCATCGAATTGCCCGCCATCAGGAACCGCGACGGCTCCACCCCCTGCCCCATCAGGACCCGGGCATAGGCCTCGGGCGTCTTGTCGGCCAGGATCTGCACCGCCGCGAATCGCTCGGCCAGGCCAGAGGCTGCGATCTTGCGCTCCTGATCCATCAGGTCGCCCTTGGTGATCAGGATCAGCTGCCGTCCCTCCAGCGCGTCCAGGGCTTGTTCCACCCCCGGCAGAAGGGTCACGGGATGGGCCAGCATCTCGGCGCCCAGGTCCAGGATGCGGGCGATCTGGCGGCCCTCGATGCGTCCGTCGGTCAGCTCGATCGCGGTCTGGACCATCGACAGCATGAAGCCCTTGATGCCGTAACCGTAGCGCGCAAGGTTCGCGCTTTCCGTGTCGTACAGCCGCGCCGCGATGGTCTCGGCGTCGCCGTGGTCCGACAGCAGCGCGCAGAACTCGGCCTCAGTGACGCGAAAGAACGTCTCGTTCTCCCACAGCGTGTCGTCGGCATCCAGCCCGATGGCGTCAAACAGGGTCATGTCGTCCTCTTGCGGGCGGCGCCGCGCTGTTTCAGGATCGAACGACCCAGCACAGGAGCGCCCGATGATCTATTCCGTCCCCGACATGAGCTGCGACCACTGCAAGGCCGCGATCGAGGCCGCCGTCGCCGGGGCTGGCGGCCGCGCAACCGTCGATCTGCCCGAAAAGCGCGTCACCGTCGAGGGGCTGGATCCCGCCACCGCGCAATCCGCCCTGACCGCCGCGGGCTTCACCCCCCGCCCGCTGCCTGCCACATGACCCCGATCACCGGGTTCGCCGCGATTGAGCGGCGGGCCGCTTGATGCTAGGATCGCCCGATCGGCCTATGCGGGCAAGAACCGGACCAACCGGCGCGCGGCCGTCCGAGGCATTTCGAGGAGACAGTCCCATGCTGAACCGTTTCGTGATCGCGGCCGCCGCGATCGTCATGACGACCCCCCTGGCCATGGCCGGACCCATCGACAGCGCCTGCGTCCGGTCGGACCGCGCGCGCGGCAACGCACCGCTGTGCGGCTGCATCCAGCAGGTCGCGAACCAGACCCTGTCCCGGTCGGACCAGCGCCAGGCGGCGCAGTTCTTCCGCGAGCCGCATCGCGCCCAAGAGGTCCGCACGTCAAAGCGTGATGCGGACAACGCCTTCTGGGCCCGCTACCGCAATTTTGCGGCGCAATCCGAACGGCTGTGCCGCTGATCTGATCGAACCGGCTGGCCTGGTCGGGTCAGCCGATGCGGGCCAGGATCTCATCCGTCAGCGCGGCCATCTCGGCCATTGCGGGACCTTTGGGGCGTTCGATCGCCCCCAAACCCAGTCCCAGGGTCTCGGCATAGACGACGCGGTTCGCGACCTGCGTGTCGGCCACCTGCGCGCCCAGCTCGGCCGCCTTCTGCGCCACCTCGACCGACAGGCGCGTGTTGGGGCGTGTGCGGTTCAGGACCACCAGCACATCCGCCTTGTCGCGCCGCGCCAGATCCAAGACCCCCTCGGTCGCCCACAGGTCGACATGGCTGGTGGCCACCGGCACCACCACCAGATCCGCCACACGCAGCGCCGGGCGCAGGTCGCTGTCGATCTTGGGCGGCGTGTCGATGATGACGTAATCGAACCGACGCTTCAGCTTCTCCGATTCGTAGCTGGCCCCCCAGGCCGACGAGGTCGAGAAATCCATTGCCTCGTCCTCTCCCACGGCGGACATGCGTTCCATGAACCAGCGGCCCAGGCTGCCCTGCGGATCGGTGTCGATCAGGGCGACGGAATGACCCCGCGCATGCAGGCTGACCGCCAGATTGACGGCCAGCGTCGTCTTGCCCGATCCGCCCTTTTGTTGAGCCACCGTGATGATCCGACCTGACATTGCGACAATCCCCCGCGTTTGGCCCAGCCTAGGGTCCAACGCGGCCGATTGCACCAAGTTTCTGCATGTGCAGCATCAGGGATGCACGGACTGAACCTCGTACATCACGGGCTCGAACGACTTGCACATTCCGTGGATCTCGCGGTTCCGGCGACGCATCTCGGGGTCGCGCAGCATCGTTTGGTAATCGCGGCGGTCGCGCCACTGCGAATAGGTGGCGATGCGGGTCTGCGCGTCGTTCAGATGGATCGCCCCGCCCAGGCAGCCGGGCTGTCTGCTGATGACCTGCGCCCAAGCCTCGGTCAGCAGGTCCAACACGTCATGCGCGGTACCAGGGGTCACCTCGAAGGTGGTGATGACGGTCTGGCCGTCGAAATCGGGCGTGATGCGGGGCATGGGCTGGCCTTTCATGGGCATGGTCCTGCCACCAGCGTAACCCCCAAGCCCGTTCGCGCAAAGCGCCATTGCAGGGCGCTGCACGATGTGCATCCTGCCGGGACGAAACAGCAAGGACCAGCCATGACCCCGGTATTCGACGGCCACAACGATTTCCTGCAGCGCGTCGTGGCGGCGGGTGCGGATGCCGATCAGCTTTGGCTGCATGGCGACGGCACCGGCCATCTGGACCTGCCCCGGATGCAGGCCGGCGGCATGGTCGGCGGTTTCTTCGCGATCTGGATACCGACACCGGCAGGGCTGGGCGACGACCATGCGATGGACGCGATGGAGAACCCGCCCTTCGAGCTGCCCCTGCCCGCCCAGATCGCGTCCGACGTGGCCCTGCCCCAGGCTTTCGCACAGGCGGCGGCGTTGCTGGCGCTGGAGCGGACCGGCACCCTGGACATCGTGCGCGACGCCGCAGGGTTGCGCGCAACCATCGCGGCCGGGAGGATCGCCGCGATCATGCACATGGAGGGTGCCGAGGCGATCCGCGACCGCGATGCGCTGCACCTGTGGCACGCGGCGGGGCTGCGCTCGCTTGGACCGGTCTGGTCGCGACCCACCCAGTTCGGCGAGGGCGTGCCCTTTGCCTTTCCCGCCAGCCCCGACATGGGCGGCCCGCTGACCCCCGAAGGTCATGCCCTGGTCTCGGATTGCAACGCGCTTGGCATCATGCTGGACCTGTCGCACCTGAACCAGGCCGGTTTCGACGACGTGGCCCGGCTGTCGGACGCGCCCCTCGTCGCCAGCCACAGCGCCGTGCATGTCCTCAGCGAAAGCAGCCGCAACCTGACCGACCGGCAGCTGCGCCAGATCGCGGACAGCAAGGGCTTGGTCGGACTGAACTTCGCCTCCAGCTTCCTGCGGCCTGACGGGCGGCGCCAGCCGTTGGAGGACCTGGGCATGATGATCCGGCATCTGGATCACCTGCTGGAGCTCCTGGGGGAAGATGGCGTGGCCCTGGGGTCCGATTTCGACGGCGCGCTGATGCCACGTGATCTGCCCGACGCATCGGCGCTGCCCGTGCTGATCAAGGCGATGGACGATGCCGGTTACGGCCCCGACCTGATCCGCAAGATCGCCTGCGACAACTGGATCGGCCTGCTGGAACGCACCTGGCGCTAGGTGGGCCGGGGTTCCGGCCCTGCGGCTCTCACTCGGTTTCGGTCTGGCCGGGCGTCGCGACCTGCGCCACCGCGATCATCTGCGCCAGTTCCGGGTCGGCCGCGGGATCGGCCAGGGCATAACGCTCGGTCAGGCTGGCGGGGGACAGTTCCACCCCGCTGATGACCTGCGCGCCGGGCGCCGCCGGCCCATAGGTCTGGCCGCTGACCGCGAAATAGACCGCGCCCGAATTTCCGGTCCGCAGCACGGGCGGCTGTTCCAGCGGCGGCAGCGCAAAGCGTTCGCCCGCATCCATGATCTTTTCCAGCAGCACCGTGCCGTCCGCCGATGTCACGCGCACCCAGGCCGGACGCGCCGCCATCAGCTCCAACGGGGGCGCATCCGGGGCCAGCGTGCGCACGACGCTTTCCACGGCGGCGGGCTGGGCGGTCTGCAAGGCGCCGATGGCGCCGGGCGTTCCGGTCGGCACCTGCGCCACGCCGGCCTGCTGGGCCAGTGCGTTCTGGGGAAGCGGCACCTGCGCGACCTGTCCCGCCGAGGCGATCACATCCTCGACCGTGGCGGAACTGTCCAGCAGACCGGGATCGATAGCCGCGATCGGCCCGTCGCGCGCGGTCAGGACCGGTGCCTCGAGGATCTGCGGACGGTACAGGCGATCCAGCGCCTCGGGCTGGGGCAGGCTCAGCGCGATGTCGCTGCCCTGTCCGCCGTCGATGGCAGGGTCCGACAGCCCCGCGCCCTGTGTCGGGTCCAGTTCGGCGACCACCGTGGGCAGATCATCGCCCGGGGTCAGCGTGACGCGCTGAACCTCCTGCAGGACGGCCCATCCGCCATAGCCCAACCCGCCGATCAGCGCCATCAGCACGAAGATCGCGCCGATCGCCCGCGGCTCGACCTCGGACAAGAATCCGCGTTCCTGAGGGATGAACAAGGCGCGGGGATTGGCCAGCGCTTCGGCAGGGTCGGACGGACGGCGGCCCGGCTTGGGCCCGGCAGCGGCAGGAGCCATGCCATGCGTCGGCTGAAAGCCAGATTCCTGACAGAACCGCCGAAAGACCCAGTCGGGGTCCATGCCCAGATAACGCGCATAGGAGCGCACATAGCCCGAGATGAAGCTGGGCGCGTCAAAGGCCGAGACGTCGCAGTTCTCGATCGCGGCAACATAGGAGGCACGGATGCGCAATTCGCGCTGGACGTCCAGAAGGGACTTGCCCAACGTCGCCCGCTCTCCGCGCATCAGATCGCCCAACCGCGTGTCATCGTCCAGGAACACTGCCGTATCCCCGACTTGCACGAAATCTTCTGCCGGGTCAGGTGCCCGCAGCCTGCTCATCGCCTATGCCTCATCCGCTTGTTATAGGCTGCCTCCGAATCGAAGGCTACCAAAGCTTCTTTAGCCAAAGGTTATCACGCAGGCGAGAGCAGTTCACCCGTGGATTGCATTACGCGCTCAATTCCGCGCGATTCAGGGCACAATGCGACCACAGTGCATCCATCGCCCGGACCAGGTGATCGATCTGCTTCGGATCGTGCACCGGCGACGGGGTAAAACGCAGCCGCTCGGTCCCGCGGGGGACCGTGGGGAAGTTGATCGGCTGCACGTAGATGCCGTAATCGCGCAGCAGCATGTCGGACAGCGCCTTGCAATGCACGGGATGACCGACATGGACGGGCACGATATGGCTGCCGTGATCGATGATCGGCATGCCGAGCGATTTCAGGCGCATCTTCAGGATGCGGGCATGCAGCTGCTGCGCATCGCGCAGCTTCTGTCCCTCGGCCGTCTTCAGCAGCGCGATGGACGCCGCGGCGCCCGCTGCAACCGCCGGTGGCAGAGACGTGGTGAAGATGAACCCCGGCGCATAGGACCGGATCGCGTCGCACATCTTGTCGCTGGCCGCGATATAGCCGCCGAACACGCCGAACGCCTTGCCCAGGGTGCCGTTGATGATGTCGATGCGATCCGACAGCCCGTCGCGTTCCGCGACGCCGCCGCCCCGCTTGCCGTACATACCCACGGCATGGACCTCGTCCAGATAGGTCAGCGCGCCGAATTCGTCGGCCAGATCGCAGAACCCCTCGATCGGGCCGAAATCGCCGTCCATCGAATAGATGGATTCGAAGGCGATCAGCTTGGGCGCGTCCGGGTCGTCCGCGGCCAGCAGCTCGCGCAGATGCGCCAGATCGTTGTGCCGGAAGATGCGCTTGGCGCCGCCATTGCGCTTGATCCCCTCGATCATGGACGCGTGGTTCAGCTCGTCCGAATAGATGATCAGGCCGGGAAACAGCTTGGGCAGCGTCGACAGCGTCGCGTCATTCGCAATGTAGGCGCTGGAGAAGACCAGGGCCGCCTGCTTGTCGTGCAGGTCCGCCAGCTCGGATTCCAGGCGCTTGTGATAGACCGTGGTACCGCTGATGTTGCGCGTGCCGCCGGACCCCGCGCCGGTGGCGTCCAGCGCCTCGTGCATCGCGGCCAAGACGGTCGGGTGCTGACCCATGCCCAAATAGTCGTTTCCGCACCACACGGTGATTTCCTGACGTTCGCCGTCGGGGCGATTCCAGACCGCCTGCGGGAACCGGCCCTGCGCACGTTCGATGTCGATGAAGGTGCGATAGCGCCCTTCCTCGTGCAGACGTGCAAGGGCCTTGTCCAAGGCGACATCATATTTCATGGCGGGCGATCCCTTGCATAGCTGGCTGGGTGCGATCATTCTCCGACCGCGCGCTTTCTGCCTTGATAGAGGTCAAGGCGCGAAAAAAACAGGCCGAAAACGTCGCAATTCGACGAAAGGCGCAGGCAGAAACCTGAAATCGACACCGCAAGAGGTAGGAATCATGGGCGAACACGCAAGGCTGCAGGACATCCTGACGCATCTGGACCAGGGGTTGGAGGATGCGCTGGCACGGCTGATGCGTTTTCTGGAGATCCCGTCCATCTCGACCGATCCGGCGCATGCGGGCGATGTGCGGACCGCCGCCGAATGGCTGGCACAGGAACTGCGCGACCTGGGCTTCGATACCCAGGTCCACGACACGCCCGGCCATCCGATGATCACCGCCCGCAGCCCCCGTGGCGATGCGCGCCCGCTGCTGTTCTATGGCCATTACGACGTGCAGCCGGTGGATCCGCTGTCCCTGTGGGGCCGCCCGCCATTCGAACCGGCGATCGAGGATACGCCCCAGGGACGGGTGATCCGCGCCCGCGGCGCGTCCGACGACAAGGGCCAGCTGATGACCTTCGTCGAGGCGTTCCGGGCCTGGAAGGCCGTGCATGGCGCCCTGCCCACCGACCTGATCCTGCTGTTCGAGGGCGAGGAGGAGTCCGGCTCTCCGTCGCTACGGCCGTTCCTGATCGAACATGCCGACAGCCTGCGCGCCGATCTGGCGATGATCTGCGACACGGCGCGCTATGCCGACGGGCGGCCCGCCATCACCACGCAACTGCGCGGGCTGGTGGGACAGGAGGTCGTGATCCATGCCGCCGATCGCGACCTGCATTCAGGCAGCTTCGGTGGGCTGGCGGCGAACCCGATCATGATCCTGGCGCAGGCGCTGGCGGCGCTGAAGGATGACACGGGTCGCGTCACCCTGCCCGGCTTCTATGACGGCGTGGCGGATCTTTCGCCGGAGTTGGCGCGCGACTGGCAGGCGCTGAATTTCGACGCCGCCGACTATCTGTCGCGCGTGGGACTGTCCCAGCCCATCGGCGAACGGGGCCGCACCGCGTTAGAGATGGTCTGGAACCAGCCCACGGCCGAGATCAACGGCATCGCCGGCGGCTATGCCGGGGCGGGGTTCAAGACCGTTCTGCCGGCGACGGCGCGGGCCAAGGTCAGCTTCCGCCTGACGGGCACCCAGGACCCGCAGGCGGTGCGCCAGGCGTTCCAGGATCATGTCCGCCGCTTCGTTCCCGCCGATTGCCGGGTGGAATTCCACGACCACGGCGCCGGGCCCGCCAGCGTCATGGACATCAGCGATCCGGCGTTCGGCCAGGCCAAGGATGCGCTGACGCAGGAATGGGGCGAGGAGGCCGCCTATATCGGCGGCGGCGGGTCGATCCCCATCGCGGGCGATTTCAAGGAGCTGCTGGGCATGGATTCGATGCTGGTGGGATTTGCCCGCGACGACGACCGCATCCATTCACCGAACGAAAAGTACGACGTGGAAAGCTTTGCCAAGGGTGCGCGGTCCTGGGCGCGCATCCTGTCGGCCCTGCGCTGACATGAAAAAGGGGGCCCGATCCGGCCCCCTTTCCCCAACTTGATCCGGTCTCAGCCCTGCGCGCTGCAATAGCTTTGGCTGGAGGTCCAGGCGGCGATGTCCGCGCGCTTCTTGCTGCTGCGCATCGGCGCCCAGTCCCGCGCGACGCCGCGCCAGCCGTTGTCGTCGCGGGCGACGGCGTTGTCGCGTCCCACCTGCTGTGCGGCGATCTTGACCGCGCAGGCCATGTTGTCGGCGCCGTTGCGGATGTTGCCGGTGCAGTCATAGTTGCGCCAGGTCGCCGGCGCGATCTGCATCAGGCCGATCCATTTGCCACCGCCGCCGGCGGCCTGCGGATTGAAGGTGCTTTCATGCCGCGCGACGGCCGACAGCAGCCCCGCCCAGAACGCCTTGCGGCCGGTGGGGGCAAGCTGGCGATAGTTGGGGCAGAATTCCGCGATGTCATGAGGGACGCTGGACAGCATCGTCACGCCTTCACGGTCAAGCGCCTCCATCGTGGCGCGGGTCCATTCGTCAGAGCCGTTGCGCTCTCCCCACCGCATCGGGGGCACCTGGGCCAAGGCCATCTCCTGTGCCTCGACCTGGGCGTCGGTCGGACCCGACGGGGTCGTGGAACAGGCGGCCACCAGGGCTAGGGCGGCAAGGGAAAGCGCGGCGCGCATGGTTACCTCAAAGGGTGGTTTCGTCGTCCTCTGCCATAGCGTGTGTCGAATATCCTGCAAGAAGAAGGATTTGCCTCGGCGGGAACCTGCCGCGACGCGAAAGGCAGATGGTCGGAAATCCGCCGACGGCCTTGGCCGAACGCCGCCGTTCATTCGAATTTTACGCATTGCACGGCGCCCATGATGATTCGCGCGGCAGTGGCGGGCGGGGCCGTGACAATGCCGCAGCCTTGCCCTAAAACCGCCGCCAGACCGTTTGCCGCCAAAGAGGCCCGCCATGCTTGACCTGACCTTCACCGCCCCGCAGCCGAAAGTGATCCAAGGCGCGCAAGGCGATTGGGAGCTGGTGATCGGGCTGGAGGTTCACGCCCAGGTCGCATCGAACGCCAAGCTGTTTTCCGGCGCCTCGACCCGTTTCGGGTCCGAGCCCAACAGCAACGTGGCCTTCGTCGATGCGGCCATGCCGGGCATGCTGCCGGTCATCAACGAATTCTGCGTGGCGCAGGCGGTCCGCACCGGCCTTGGCCTGAAGGCCCAGATCAACCTGCGCAGCGCGTTCGACCGAAAGAACTATTTCTATCCCGACCTGCCGCAAGGCTATCAGATCAGCCAGCTGTACCACCCCATCGTGGGCGAGGGAGAGATCATCGTCGACATGGCCCCCGGCGTCGCCCGCCGCGTCCGCGTCGAGCGCATCCACCTGGAACAGGACGCGGGCAAGTCGATCCACGACATGGACCCGACCATGTCCTTCGTCGATTTGAACCGCACCGGCGTCGCCCTGATGGAGATCGTCAGCCGCCCCGACATCCGCGGCCCCGAGGAGGCCGCCGCCTATGTCGTCAAGCTGCGCCAGATCCTGCGCTATCTGGGCACCTGCGACGGCAACATGCAGAACGGCAACCTGCGCGCCGACGTCAACGTCAGCGTCTGCAAGCCCGGCGATTACGAACGGTTTCAGGAGACCGGCGATTTCGGCCATCTGGGCACGCGCTGCGAGATCAAGAACATGAACTCGATGCGCTTCATCCAGGCGGCCATCGACTATGAGGCCCGGCGCCAGATCGCGATCCTGGAGGATGGCGGAAAGATCGTACAGGAGACGCGCCTTTATGATCCCGACAAGGGAGAGACGCGGTCGATGCGGTCGAAGGAGGAGGCGCATGATTACCGCTACTTCCCCGACCCCGACCTGCTGCCGCTGGAGATCGAGCAGGCCTGGGTGGACGACATCGCGGCATCCATGCCCGAATTGCCCGATGAGAAGAAGGCCCGCTTCGTGCAGGGCATGGGCCTGTCGGAATACGATGCGGGCGTGCTGACTGCAGAAGTCGAGAACGCCGATTACTTCGAGGCCGTGGCATCGGGCCGCGACGGCAAGATGGCCGCGAACTGGGTCATCAACGAACTGTTCGGCCGCCTGAACAAGGAAGGTCTGACCATCGCGACCTCTCCGGTGTCCGCCGCGCAGTTGGGCGGCGTGATCGACCTGATCGCATCGGACGCGATTTCCGGCAAGATCGCCAAGGACCTGTTCGAGATCCTGTGGACCGAAGGCGGCGACCCCGCCCGGATCGTCGAGGAACGCGGCATGAAGCAGGTCACCGACCTTGGCGCGATCGAGGCCGCGGTCGATCAGATCATTGCCGACAACCCCGCCCAGGTCGAAAAGGCGCGCGCCAACCCCAAGCTGGCGGGCTGGTTCGTGGGCCAGGTGCTGAAGGCCACCGGCGGCAAGGCGAACCCCGCCGCCGTCAACGACATGGTCGCCCGGAAACTGGCTCTGTGACCCTTACCCCCTCGCGACAGGACGCCGACATGCGCTTTGAATATTCCGTCATCCCCGCGCCGACCAAGACGGAGAAGGCCCGCGAGGCAAAGACGCCGACCGACCGGTATGCCCTGTCGCTGACGGCAGAGCTGAACCGCATGTCGGCCGAGGGCTGGGAATACGTGCGCGCCGATGTCCTGCCAAGCGAGGAGCGCAGCGGCCTGACCGGGCGCACCACGGTCTATCATAATGTGCTGGTGTTCCGCCGCCCGCACAGCGTCGATCCTGAACTGCGCCGCCTGCCCCAGCCCGAGGCACCCGAGGCCGCGCCCGCGGCCCCCGATGCGATGACCGACCGCCCGTGAGGGTCAGGCAGCCGCGCTGAGCGGTTCGGGGCAGAACGGCACGACCTCGACCCGGCCACGCTCGAACGTGCAGAAGCTGCCGGGGGGAACCTCGGTCCAGTCCGCCTCGTCACTCTCCAGCGGTTCGGACACGACGGCCCAACCCTGACGGCTTTCCGACCACCGATGGTACAGCGACGGCGCCTGGTCGTCGCTGCTGTAGCGCAGGACGTACAGCCGCTCTCCGTCCGACAGGGCGCAGGCGGCGCGGACATGCGGTGCGCATCCGCGCTGACGCGCCAATGTGCCCAACAGCCCAAGCGCCCGTTCCATCGCAACCTTGGGGTTCTGGTCCAGCCCGCATCCCAGGGCGACCAGGAACAGCGCCTCGCTGTCGGTCGCGCCCTTGCGGTGGGGATAGTATTCGTCCGGGATCAGCACGTCGGCATGACGTCGGAAGGCGTCATAGCCGCCGAACTGGCCATTATGCATGAAGCTCCATCGACCGACGGCAAAGGGATGACAGTTGTTGCGGCTGGTCGCCGTCCCCGTCGACGCCCGCACATGCGCCATGAACAGGCCGGACCGCACCTGCGCCACAAGGCTGCGCAGGTTCGGGTCGGACCAGGCCGGCATGACATCGCGGTACAGCCCCGGTTCGGGACGTTCGCCGTACCACGCGATGCCGAAACCGTCGGCATTCACCGGCGTATGGCACCGCATTGCACCCTGGCTTTGCCGGATCAGCGAATGCGCTGGCCGGCTGACGATATCCTCCAGAAAGATCGGTGCGCCCAGATAGGCGGCCCAACGACACATGCCCTGCCCCTTCACGTCTCTTTTGTGACAGGACTAGCACGAAAGTCTGAAGGTTTCACCTATTCCGTAGGGGGTGCGGCCTCTTCCACGATGACAAGATCGCGTTCGCTGGCCCCTTTGGCATGCGCAAGCGCCGCCTGGTACTCGGTGCTGTGATAACAGGCAACGGCCGCATCAAGTGACGGGAACCGCGCGACCACGTGGCGGGCGCGGTCCGCCCCCTCCAGCACGTGATAGCGGCCGGCGCGGGCCAGGAACACACCGCCATGGGCGGCGATCGCAGGGCCCGCCGCCTTGGCATAAAGGCCATAGGCGTCCGGGTCCGTAACGGTCACATGGGCAATCCAAAGCGCTGTCATTTGCTGTCCTCGATGATCTTGCGGGCGTCCTGGAACGCCGTTTCCGCGGCCGCCAGAGAGGGCGCGCCACCCTGTGCCCGGTCGGGGCGGCCGCCACCGCCCTTGCCGCCCAGTGCAGCCGTCGCAGCCTGCACCAGCGCCACGGCACTGATGCGACCGGTCAGATCGGGCGTGACGCCCGCGGCCACGGTGGCCTTGCCGCCATCCTCGGCCAGCACCAGAACGGCGCCGCTGCCCAGGGATGCCTTCATCTCGTCGACCAGCGCACCCAGTTCCTTGCCGCCCACGCCCTCGACCTTGCGGGCGATGAACTTGACGCCCGCGATCTCCTCGGCCTCGTCACCGCCGCCCATCGCCAGCTGCCGCTTCAGTTGCGCGACCTCGTTGGCCAGCGCCTTGCGTTCGTCGGCCAGCGCGCGGACGCGGGTCACCACCTCGGCGGACTGCGCCTTGAGGATGCCCGCGATCTCGGCCAGGCGGCTGTCCGCATCGCGCAGATGCGCCAGCGCCGCCTGTCCGGTCAGCGCCTCGATCCGCCGGACACCCGCGCTGGAGGCTGCGTCGCCCAACAGCACGAACGCCCCGATATCGCCGGTCCGCGCGACATGCGTGCCGCCGCACAGCTCCAGCGAATAGGTCGCCCCATCGGCGCCCTTGCCGCTGCCGGGCTGCGCGCCCATCGACACGACGCGAACCTCGTCGCCGTATTTCTCGCCGAACAGGGCCTGCGCCCCCAGGGCGCGTGCATCGTCAGGCGTCATGATCCGGGTCTCGACCGGGCTGTTCTGGCGCACATAGCCGTTCACCTCGGCCTCGATCGCCGCAAGCTGCTCGGCCGTGACCGCATGGTTGTGGCTGAAGTCGAACCGCAGCCGGTCCGGCGCGTTCAGGCTGCCCCGCTGCGCGACGTGATCGCCAAGGGCCCCGCGCAGCGCCTCGTGCAGCAGGTGCGTCGCCGAGTGGTTCGCGCGGATCGCCGACCGGCGGTCGTGATCGACCGACAGCTGCGCCCCCTGGCCCCGGCTGATGGTGCCCATCGTGACCTCGGCCTGATGGATAAAGACGCCGGCGACCTTCTTGGTGTCGGTGACGCGCGCCGCGCCCGTCTCGGTGCGGATCAGGCCGTGATCGCCGACCTGCCCGCCGCTTTCGGCATAGAAGGGCGACTGGTTCACCACGATGGCGACCTTGGCCCCCTCGCCCGCCTCGACCGCGTCGGCGCCGTCGATCACCAGCGCGGTGATCTGGCCCTCGGCCTCCTCGGTGTCATAGCCCAGGAACTCGGTGACGCCGTGCTTTTCGGCCAGCTCGAACCAGATGGTCGCATCCGCGGCCTCTCCGGAACCCGACCATGCGGCACGGGCCATGCGCTTCTGCTCCGCCATCGCCGCGTCGAACCCTTCGGTCTGCACCGCGCGGCCCTTTTCGCGCAGTGCGTCCTGAGTCAGGTCCAGCGGAAATCCGAACGTGTCGTACAGCTTGAACGCGGCCTCGCCCGGCAGGTCGGCCCCTTCGGGCAGGCGCGCCAGTTCGTCGTCCAGCAGGCGCAGACCCCGGTCCAGCGTCTGGCGGAACCGCGTTTCCTCGGACCGCAGGGTCTCCTCGATCATCGCCTGCGCGCGTGTCAGCTCCGGATAGGCCGCGCCCATCTGGCGCACCAATGCGGGCACCAGCTTGTGCATGACCGGGTCCTGCGCGCCCAGCATGTGCGCATGGCGCATCGCGCGGCGCATGATCCGGCGCAGCACGTAACCGCGGCCCTCGTTCGAGGGCATCACCCCGTCCGCGATCAGGAAGCTGGTCGACCGCAGGTGATCCGCGATCACCCGGTGATGCACCTTGCCCGGCCCGTCGGGATCTGCGCTGGTCGCATGGGCCGAGGCCTCGATCAGCGACCGCATCAGGTCGGTGTCATAGTTGTCGTGCTTTCCCTGCAGCAGCGCACCGATCCGCTCCAGCCCCATACCGGTGTCGATGGACTGCATGTCCAACGCCCGCATCGAGCCGTCCTCGAACTGCTCGTTCTGCATGAAGACCAGGTTCCAGATCTCGATGAAGCGGTCGCCATCCTCGTCCGGGCTGCCCGGAGGGCCGCCCGGGATTTTGTCGCCATGATCGAAGAAGATCTCGGTGCAGGGGCCACAGGGACCGGTCGGGCCCATCTGCCAGAAATTGTCCGATGTCGGGATGCGGATGATGCGGTCGTCGGACAGGCCCGCGACCTTCTTCCAGATCTGCACGGCCTCATCGTCGGTGTGATAGACCGTGACCAGAAGGCGATCCTTGGGGATCGCGAAATCGCGGGTCAGCAACTCCCAGGCATGCGCGATCGCTTGGTCCTTGAAATAGTCGCCGAAGCTGAAATTGCCCAGCATCTCGAAGAACGTGTGGTGCCGCGCCGTATAGCCCACATTGTCCAGGTCGTTGTGCTTGCCGCCGGCGCGAACGCATTTCTGCGCGCTGGTGGCGCGGTTGTAGTCGCGCGTCTCGACCCCGGTGAACAGGTTCTTGAACTGCACCATGCCGGAGTTGGCGAACATCAGCGTGGGGTCGTTGCGCGGGACCAGCGGGCTGCTGTCCACGACCTGGTGGCCGTTCCTTTCGAAATAGCCAAGGAAAGTCGAGCGGATGTCATTCAGACTGGGCATGGCGGGCCTTCATCGCAAAAGTGTCTCCGGCCAAGCCGGGCTGCCGATGGTCTATCGCCCGGCCGCTGCCCTGTCCAGCAACCGGCATGCGAAAAGGCGCAGGGTCTCCCCCGCGCCCGTGCGTCGTGATGACAGCGACCTTATTCGGTCAGCGAGTCGTCGTCGCCGCTGTCCGACCCTTCGCCGACGCCAAATTCCAGGCCATGGCTGGCGCGGATCTTGTCCTCGATGGCAAAGGCCACCTCGGGGCGGTCGCGCAGGAACTGCTTGGCGTTCTCGCGGCCCTGGCCGATGCGCTCGTCACCATAGGAGTACCAGGCGCCCGACTTCTCGACCACGCCGGCCTTGACGCCAAGGTCGATCAGTTCGCCGACCTTGCTGATGCCCTCTCCGTACATGATGTCGAACTCGACCTGCCGGAAGGGGGGCGCGACCTTGTTCTTGACCACCTTGACGCGGGTGGCGTTGCCCACGACCTCGTCGCGGTCCTTGACCGCGCCGGTGCGGCGGATGTCCAGACGAACGGAGGCATAGAACTTCAGCGCGTTGCCGCCTGTTGTGGTCTCGGGGTTGCCGAACATCACGCCGATCTTCATGCGGATCTGGTTGATGAAGATCACCATGCAGTTCGAACGCCCGATGCTGGCGGTCAGCTTGCGCATGGCCTGGCTCATCAGGCGGGCCTGGCTGCCCATCTGCATGTCGCCCATGTCGCCCTCGATCTCGGACTTGGGCGTCAGCGCCGCAACCGAGTCGACCACGACCAAGCTGACCGCGCCCGACCGCACCAGCGTGTCCACGATCTCCAGCGCCTGCTCGCCCGTATCGGGCTGGCTGATCAGCAACTCGTCCAGGTTCACGCCCAGCTTCTTAGCATATTGCGGGTCCAGCGCGTGTTCCGCGTCAACGAAGGCGCAGACGCCGCCCTTCTTCTGCTCCTCGGCCACGACATGCAGCGTCAGCGTCGTCTTGCCCGAGCTTTCCGGCCCGAAGATCTCGATGATCCGGCCCTTGGGCAGGCCGCCGATGCCGAGCGCGATGTCCAGACCCAACGACCCCGTCGAGGTCGACTCGATCTCGGCCACGGGATTGTCCTTGCCCAGCTTCATGATCGAGCCCTTGCCGAACTGCCGTTCGATCTGGGCCAGGGCGCTGTCCAGCGCCTTCTGCTTGTCCGCCGCGCGTTTGTCCGTCATGTCGAAGATGCTCGCCTGTGCCATGTGATCCCCACGTTATTTCACAGCCCTCCGGGCGGGGCAATCAATTCGACCGACCGGATGTTCCTGTCTTGTTCACCACTAGATGCGTCATCCTTAACCGGTTTTCAAGGATGTTGTGGACGATTGTCGATTCGTCGGCGCCAGCATCGCGCGGACAGGGTTAACAAAGCGTTTACAGCCTCTGGCGGGCCCGCTATCCAACGCCTCCGTGCATCTGCAACACCATGATCGGACGACAGGCATGCTGATATTCTGGGACCAGAGACTGGTGTTTCTCGCTACGCCCAAGGCCGGCTCGACGGCGATCGAGGTTGCGCTCGAGTCGCTAGCCTCTGCGTCGCTGCTGCGACCGGACGCGCTCAAGCACACCGATATCGCCACCTATCGCCGCTTCGTCGGCCCCTGGCTTTCCGCGCAGACCGGTGCGGATTTCACCACGGTCGCCCTGATGAGAGAGCCGGTGGACTGGCTGCGCAGCTGGTACCGCTTCAAGCTGCGCGACGATCACGACGATCCGCGCCATGCCATGGACGGCATCAGCTTTTCCGATTTCGCGGCGCGTTACGCCGCAGGCCAGCACCCCGAAATCGGCAGCCAGAGCGCCTTCCTGACGGACGGCGATCATCGCGTCGACTGCATCTTCCGCTACGAGGACATCGCCAGCTTCGTGGATTTCCTGGAGACGCGACTTGATTGCGCGATCGAGCTGCCGCGCATCAACGTGCCGCCCAGTGTCGACGTCCATCTGCCCGAACCGGCCGAGGCGCAGCTGCGCCACGCCATGGCCCGCGATCTGGATGTCTACGCGTCCTTGTACAGCCGCGGCTGATCCGCGCGTCAGTGCAGCCGGTCGCTGCCCGATGGGCGCGTCAGCTGTATCTCGACCATCTGCGTCAGCTCGGTCAGCGTGAACGGCTTGGCCAAGAACGATGCGTCTGCAATGGGCACCTGTCCGTCCACAAAGATGTCCTCGGTATATCCGGACATGAAGATGACCTTGGCGGAAGGCAGCATCCGCCGCCCCTCGCGGACCCAGGTGGGGCCGTCCATGCCGGGCATCACGACATCGGTGACGAAGATATCGACCGGACCGTCGCGCCCTTCCAGAAGGCTCAGCGCGGCCTCTCCCGATCCGGCCTCAAGGACGTCATACCCCTTCAGCTTCAGGGCACGCGCGGCAAACGCGCGGACCGGCGCCTCGTCCTCGACCAGCAGCACGGTCGCCTTGGGGCCGGTCTGCAGCTGCGGGGTGGGCCGGGGCGCGGGACGCGCGGCGGGAACCGCTGCGATCTGGGCGCGGGTATGCGCCGGGAAATAGAGCGAGAAGGTCGTCCCTTCGTTCAGCACGCTGTCACAGAAGATGAAGCCGCCGGTCTGCTTGACGATGCCATAGGCCGTCGACAGGCCCAGTCCCGTCCCCTCGCCCGTGCGCTTGGTGGTGAAGAACGGCTCGAAGATCTTGCCAAGATGATCCGGCGCGATGCCGCAGCCGTGGTCGCGCACGATGATGCGGACATAGTCGCCCTTGGGCAGCGTGACCTGGTCGCGGGTCATCGCCTCGGACAGGTGAAGGTTTTCGGTGCGCACGGTGATGTCGCCGCCTTGCGGCATGGCATCGCGGGCGTTGACGACGAGGTTCATGATGACCTGCTCCAGTTGCCGCTTGTCAGCGCGGATGGCGCGCAGCGCCGGATCGTAGGTGATGGTCAGGCCCACCCGTTCCCCCACCAGCCGGTTCAGCAGGTGGGTCAGGTCGGCCAGCGTGTCGCGCAGGTCCAGCGTCTCCAGCCGCAGCGTCTGCTTGCGCGAGAACGCCAGCAGCTGTCCGACCAGCGCCGCAGCGCGGTTGGCGTTCTGGCTGATCTGGTCCAGGTCGGCATAATCCGGATCGCCCTTGTCGCGCTTGAGCATCAGCAGGTCGCAATGTCCGCTGATCGCGGTCAGCAGGTTGTTGAAATCATGCGCGACGCCGCCTGCCAGTTGGCCGATGGCCTGCATCTTCTGGCTTTGCACGAACTGCGCCTCCAGCGTCTTGAGGGCGCTGGCATCGGTCAGCACGGCGATCATGCGGCCAGCCTCGGCCGGATCGCGCGCCAGCGACAGCTGGAAATAGCGGTCGCGCATCTCTCCCTGGCGACTGTCGGGGTGGCGCAGGCGCAGCATTTCCGTTCCGTTGGTGGCGCGCCCGGCGCACATGTCGGAAAGCCAGTCCGCCAGCGGGCGTCCCGGCCCTTCCAGCAGTTCGGCCAGGTTCTGGCCCTCGTCCGCCAGCATGCCGTCCAGCAGATTACGGGCCGCGGCGTTGGCGCGGCAGATGCGGCCGTCGGTCGCCAGACGCAGCAGCGCGACGGGAATGGCGTCGAAATCATCGGCGGGGGGCTGGTCCTCCTCCATCGCCAGGGCCAGTTCGAACCCGTCAGGCTGGACCCCGGCGCGGTGCAACGACCAGATCTGCAGCGGCGCGTCGGGCAGGCAGGACAGCGACAGGATCTCTCCCTCGGCCAGTTCCAGATCGGCATTGCCCACCCGCAGCGCACGGGCGGTCAGGTCGGCCAGCTGCCCTTCGGCATCGGCCCGCAGGCGCGCGATCAGCGACAGGACAGGGCGACCGGTCAGGTCCTCGAACTCGGTCCGGGCGGCCTCGTTCTGAAACAGCACCTGACCGCGGGCATCGCACATCCAGATCGGGTCGGCGGCTGTCGCCACCTCTCCCCTGATGGCGCGCAGGGCCTTGCGGGCCGATAGTCCGCGCGCCAGGTGACCCACGGCGACCGCGCCCCCCAGCAGGTACCACGCCACCGCGACCGTCGAGGCAAGCACGGCAGCCGTCCCGGTCGCGGCGCCCGGTCGCGCCATCAGCACGGCCGCCCCCAGCACCATCGGCGCCAGCAGCAGCGGCAGCGCCGCCAGCGCCCCGCGCGGCAGGCCCGCCTGTTCGTCAAGATGCGCCATCGCGAATCGTCCCTTGTTCCGTCCGATCCTGCGCAGCGTAGCGCGGCTTTGCTTAAATTTGCGTTAACCCTGTCGCAGCTGGGCCAGAAAGAACCCGTCGCCCCCGGTCAGGGGTGTCCATGCCTGCTGGTCGATGCGCTGGAAACCGGGATGGCGCGACAGGAACGCGTCCACCTGATCGCCGTTCTCGGCCTCAAGGACGGAACAGGTCATGTAGGCCAGCAGACCGCCGGGCGCGACCAGTGCCGCCACCTGATCCAGGATGCGGGCCTGCAGCGCCACGAGGTCGCTCCACTGCGCCGCGGTCAGACGCCATTTCGCGTCGGGCGTCCGCCGCCATGTCCCTGATCCTGAACAGGGAACGTCGGCGACCACCAGGTCGAACGTTCCGCGCGGCTGCGTCTGGATCTGGACCTTGGCCCCCGCGCGGGTGGCACGGGCGGGCAGATCGGCCATGCGGGCCGGGGCCACGTCATGGGCGGACACCTGCATGCCAGGCTGCCGCGCGGCCAGGGCCAGCGCCTTGCCGCCGCCCCCCGCGCAATAGTCCAGGACCCGCAGGCCGGGAGCCAACGGCAGCCGCGCGCAGGCCATCTGTGGTGACAGGTCCTGCAGCTCGACCAGGCCGTCCAGATAGGCGCTGGACCGCGCGACCAGGCGGTCGCCCGTCACGACCCGCAGGGCCGATGCAAGCTGGGGCGCGGCCTCGACCGTGATCCCGTCGGCGGCCAGCACCGCTGCCGCCTGCTCGGGCGTCGCGCGCGACCCGTTCACGCGCAGCCAGACCGGCGCACGCTGCGTCATGGCCAGCGCCACGGCATCGGCCTGATCGCCCAGGGCCTGCCGCCAGGCCGGGCGCAACCAGTCGGGCAGGTCGTCGGGCAGCGGGTTGGGGGGAACCACGGCGGCCTCGGCCTCCGTCAGGGGTGACGGTGCGTGGCCCTCTCCGGTGAAGATCGTGTCCAGCGACGGGCCGGATTGGCGGACATGGCCGATCATCAGCCCCCGCCCCGTCAGACCCCCGCCCAAGGCGGCAAGACTGTCGCGCTGCCGCAGGGCACCGAAGACCAGATCGCGCAGGGCGGCCCTGTCGCCGGACCCGGCAAAGCGGCTGGCACGCGACCAGCGCAACAGCGCCTGTTCCGCGGGGCTGCCGGCAAGGATCTGGTCCAGAACGGTGATGGCGGCGCTGATGCGGGCGGCGGGCGTCACGATGTCGCCCGTCCGAAAAGGGTGTGATGGGTCATGGGTGCCCTTGGCTGATCTGTCAGGTCATTTGCCTATCATGATGACACGGGACCGGGCCAGCCCCATCAGCATTCCTGACGGTGTCGATCAGATAATCGAAATTTACCTGATGCGTTGACCAAGCTACTGTCCGGCCATGACGAATCGCCCGCGATGCGACCGGTCCGCGGAATGCCGCCGGACCGCCCGCATGGCCCGCAAGATGGAGATGATGATGGACGGCAACCCGATGAACAGCGCCGGCAAATGCCCGGTGATGCATGGCAGCCATACCTCGACCGCGGCGTCGAACACCGACTGGTGGCCCAGTGCGCTGAATTTCGACATCCTGCACCAGCATGACCGCAAGACGAACCCGCTTGGCCCCGAATTCAACTATCGCGAACAGCTGAAGTCGCTGGACGTCGAGGCGCTGAAGAACGACATCCGCGCCCTGATGACCGACAGCCAGGAGTGGTGGCCCGCCGACTGGGGCAGCTATGTCGGCATGTTCGCGCGCGTCACCTGGCACGCGGCGGGGTCCTATCGCCTTGGCGACGGGCGCGGCGGTGCGGGCACCGGCAACCAGCGTTTCGCGCCGCTGAACAGCTGGCCCGACAACAACAACACTGACAAGGGTCGCCGCCTGCTGTGGCCGATCAAGAAGAAGTACGGCAACAAGATCAGCTGGGCCGACCTGATCGTGCTGGCCGGGACCATAGCCTATGAGCAGGCAGGCCTGAAGACCTTCGGCTTTGCCTTTGGCCGCGAGGACATCTGGCATCCCGAGAAGGACATCTACTGGGGCGCCGAAAAGGAGTTCCTGGAGGGGTCTGAAAGCCGCTATGCGGACGTGACCAAGCCAGACACGATGGAGAACCCGCTGGCCGCCGTGCAGATGGGCCTGATCTACGTGAACCCCGAGGGCGTGAACGGTCAGCCCGACCCGGCGGCCACCGCCCAGCACATCCGCGAGACCTTTGCCCGGATGGCCATGAACGACGAGGAGACCGTCGCCCTGACCGCCGGCGGCCACACCATCGGCAAGAGCCACGGCAACGGCCGGGCCGAAAACATGGGCGCCGAGCCAGAAGGCGCGGCGCTGCACGAGCAGGGCCTGGGCTGGAACGCGCAGGAAGGCCGCCGCGGCATCGGCCGCGACCAGATGGTCAGCGGCATCGAGGGCGCCTGGACCAGCAACCCCACCAAGTGGGACATGGGCTATTTCGACATGCTGTTCGGCCATGAGTGGGAGCTGCGCAAGTCGCCCGCAGGCGCCTGGCAGTGGGAGCCCGTGGACATCAAGCCCGAGGACATGCCCGCCGATGTCGAGGATCCGTCGATCCGGACCATGCCGATCATGACCGACGCGGACATGGCGATGAAGGTGGACCCCGTCTATCGCGCCATCTGCGAGAAGTTCATCGCCGATCCGGCCAGCTTCGACGACGCCTTCGCCCGCGCCTGGTTCAAGCTGACCCACCGCGACATGGGTCCCAAGGCACGCTATGTCGGGCCCGACGTGCCGTCCGAGGACCTGATCTGGCAGGACCCGGTTCCCGCCGGCCGGACCGATTACGACGTCGAGGGCCTCAAGGCGCGGATCGCGGCGACCGACCTGACCGTGGCCGAGATGGTGGCGACGGCTTGGGACAGCGCGCGGACCTTCCGCGGGTCCGACCTGCGCGGCGGTGCCAACGGCGCCCGCATCCGTCTGGCCCCGCAGAAGGACTGGGCCGGCAACGAACCCGCGCGCCTGGCCCGCGTCCTGTCCGTCCTGCAGCCCATCGCCGATGAGGCCGGCGTACCCTTGGCCGATGTCATCGTGCTGGCCGGCAATGTCGGCATCGAGAAGGCCGCACAGGCGGCGGGCCACGCGATCACCGTGCCCTTTGCCCCCGGCCGCGGCGACGCGACCGATGAGCAGACCGACGCGGCATCCTTCGACGCGCTGGAGCCCGTGCATGACGGGTTCCGCAACTGGCTGAAGGCCGATTTCGCCGTCAACGCCGAGGAACTGCTGCTGGATCGTGCGCAGCTGCTGGGCCTGACCGCGGCCGAGATGACCGTTCTTCTGGGCGGGCTGCGAGTGATCGGTGCCAACCATGGCGGGTCCAAGCTGGGCGTGCTGACCGACCGCGAAGGCGCGCTGACGCAGGACTTCTTCGTCAACCTGACGGACATGGCGAACCGCTGGACCAAGGCCCAAGGCGACGCCGAAGTCTATGAGATCCGCGACCGCAAGACCGACGCCGTCCGCTGGCAGGCGTCGCGCGTGGACGTGACCGTGGGCTCGAACTCGATCCTGCGCAGCTATGCCGAGGTCTATGCTCAGGACGACAACGCCGAGAAGTTCGTCCGTGATTTCGTCGCCGCCTGGGTCAAGGTGATGAACGCCGACCGTTTCGACATCGCAGCCTGATCCGGCAGGGGCGTATCCGTGCGCCCCGACCGCCCATGACAAAGGCGGCCTCCTTGCGGGGGCCGCCTTTTCGCTGTGAGGCCGATGTTCAGCCCAGACGGTAGTTCGGGCTTTCGCGCGTGATCTGCACGTCGTGGACGTGGCTTTCCTTCAGCCCTGCCCCGGTGATGCGGACGAACTGGCAGTTGGTGCGCATCTCGGCGACGGTGGCGCAGCCGGTATAGCCCATCGCGGCGCGCAGGCCGCCGACCAGCTGGTGCACCACGGCGTTGGCCGTGCCCTTGTAGGGCACCTGCCCCTCGATCCCCTCGGGGACCAGCTTGTCGCTGGCCGCGTCCTTCTGGAAATAGCGGTCGGCCGATCCGCGCGCCATCGCGCCCAGCGAGCCCATCCCGCGATAGGACTTGAAGCTGCGGCCCTGGTACAGAATCACCTCTCCGGGGCTTTCGTCGGTGCCGGCGATGGCGCTGCCGACCATGGCGCAGCTGGCGCCCGCGGCGATGGCCTTGGCGAAATCGCCGCTGAACTTGATGCCGCCGTCGGCGATGATCGGGATGTCGCCCGCACCGGCCACGGCATCCATGATCGCGGTCAGCTGCGGCACGCCCACGCCCGCCACGATCCGCGTGGTGCAGATAGAGCCCGGCCCGATGCCGACCTTGACCGCGTCCGCGCCCGCGCCGATCAGCGCGCGCGTGGCCTCGGTCGTGGCGACGTTGCCGGCAACAACCTGCACGCCCTCGCGGAACGCCTTGACCCGTTCGACCGCGCGCGCGACGCCTGCGGAATGGCCGTGGGCCGTGTCGATCACGACCATGTCCACGCCGGCCTCGATCAACGCGCAGCTGCGCTCGAAGCCCTCGTCGCCCACGGTGGAGGCTGCCGCTACGCGCAGGCGGCCCAGGTCGTCCTTGCAGGCCTGCGGGTTCAGCACGGCCTTTTCGGTATCCTTTAGCGTCAGAAGGCCGGTCAGCTTGCCCGACCCGTCGGTGACCAGCAGCTTTTCGATCCGGCGCGCCTTCATCAGGCTGATCGCCTCGGCCCGGTCGGCCGGTTCGCGCAGGATGGCCAGGTTGTCCGACGACATCATGGCTCGCACCGGGGTGCGCATGTCGCTGGCGAACCGCATGTCGCGGTTGGTCACGATCCCCAGCACGCGCCCGTCCGCATCGACGACCGGAAAGCCGGTGACGTTGTATCGGTCCTGCAGCGCCTTGGCATCGGCCAGGGTCTGGTCCGGCGTCAGGGTGATCGGGTTGTAGACGATACCGCTCTCGAAGCGCTTGACGCGGCGGACCTCGTCGGCCTGCTGCTCGGTCGTCAGGTTGCGGTGGATCACGCCCATGCCGCCGGCCTGCGCCATCGCGATGGCCATGCGGCTTTCTGTGACCGTGTCCATGGCGGATGACAGCAGCGGGATGTTCATCCGGATCGACCGGGTGACATGGGTGGTCACGTCAGCGGTCGAGGGAAGCACCGTCGATGCTGCCGGAACCAGAAGAACGTCGTCGAATGTGAGGGCCTCACGAATCTGCATGGGGGGTGTCCTTGCGGCAATCTCGTTTGGCAGTTTCCCCTTTCACGCCCTGTCCGCTTTGTCCAGCCCGCACGCAGGCGTTGCACGGACGACACGGCATACGGGCAGACATGACGCGGACGTCACGTCAGCGTGTTTGGGTAATTGATCGATAACGTTCGTGCGCTACGGTGGGTTCCGGGGGCGGTTCGCCCGACCGAGGGAGGATGACATGAAATTCGCAATCACGAGCATGGCCGCGCTGCTGGCGGGAACCGCGCCACTGCTGGCCGGGGGGATCGAACGCGCGCCCCAGTCGCTGAATGCTTTATTTGAATCAGGAAACTATGTTGAGCTAAGTTTTGGTGGTGTCGACCCTGAGGTCAAAGGCACCGATACACTGGGTTTCAATACGGGTGATGTTGCGCAAGGCTATGGCTTTGTCGGGCTATCCTACAAGCATCAGTTCAACGAGAGTTTTTCCGGAGCCATCATAATTGAGCAGCCCTTCGGGGCCGATATCCTCTACCCGTCGCAGCCCGGCGTACCCGATCCAAATATCGACGGATCCGTTCTTCTTGGTGGGACGGCGGCTCGGGTCGATTCCACGACATTTACGGCACTTGGACGGTACAAGATGCCAAACAACTTCTCGGTACATGGCGGCATTCGGGGGTCGCGCGCGGACGGGTCGGTCACTCTGAACGGGTGCGCCTATTCAGACCCGCGTGTGCCCACTCCTTGCGCAGGTGGTGTCCAAGGCTACAACGTCGATCTCGATTCCGACACGGCAGTAGGCTGGGTTGCAGGCGTAGCTTGGGAACGTCCTGAAATTGCTGCCCGCGTCTCTCTGACCTACAACTCGGATATCGAACACGAGTTTCGCACGCGCGAAACGTTGGTGATCGATCCAGATGGGCCTGGTCCGATCCCCGTCGTGCCGGCAATCGCCAGCACATCAACGACGCGCGTGTCTACACCAGAAAGCTGGAACCTTGAATTCCAGACGGGCGTCGCCCAAGACACTTTGGTCTTCGGTTCGGTCCGTTGGGTCGAATGGTCGTCATTCCGTGTCGATCCGGTAGCGTTCGTTGGCGCAACAGGCGGTGGATTGGTGGATCTTGAAGATACGACCACCTACTCCTTGGGGGTAGGACGAAAGTTTACAGAAACCTGGTCTGGCTCTGCGTCATTCACATTTGAGAAAAAGGGCGATGATCTGGTGTCACCGCTTGCGCCGACCAATGGGCGTCGGGGAATAACCTTGGCTGCAATATACAATCAAGGCCCGCTGCGTGTAACGACTGGTATCAATTACACAAAAGTCGGCGATGCTAGCCCCGAAACCGGGACCCCTGACGAGGCGCGTGCTCGTATGGAAAACAATGACGCGATTGGTGTCGGCATCCGCATCGGATACAGCTTCTGATCGCCGCCTGACCGTTCTTCATCACCGATCGGCCCTGTCTCCGCGACAGGGCCGTTTTTCGTTGGACGTCAGCCCTGTAGTGGTGGGCGGCGACATCGTCCAAACGCCCCTGCGCGGGGGCCAGGCCGACGATGCGCAACGAACTGGCGGAATGCCGCGACGGCGGGGGGTCCGGGGGGCTGGCCCCCCGGCCTGCGCGGGACGCAGAGGGTCCTGCGCGACGCGGCGTGGTACGCCCGTGCGGTCGGCCTCTTTCCATGCCGCATGCATGCGATTACCTAGGGGCCGAGCAGGGAAAGGGCATGGGATGATCTATGGCAGCGCGGATGAATGGCGGGCCGCCGCGGGCAAGCGGGTCGTGCTGTTCGGCATGTCCGGCCTGGGCAAGACCTATCTGGCCTCGATGCTGCGGGACACGGGCGACTGGTTCCACTACAGCGTCGATTACCGCATCGGCACGCGCTACATGGGCGAGTACATCGCCGACAACTTCAAGCGCGAGGCGATGAAGGTGCCGTTTCTGCGCGAACTGCTGATGTCTGACAGCGTGCATATCGCCAGCAACATCACCTTCGACAATCTGGCACCGCTGTCCACCTATCTGGGCAAGCCCGGCAGCCCGTCGCGCGGGGGACTGCCCTTCGACGCCTATTGCCAGCGTCAGGACCAGCATCGCCGGGCCGAGATCGCCTCGCTTCTGGACACCCGCCATTTCATGGACCGCGCCGGCGACATCTATGGCACGCCGCATTTCGTCTGCGACAGCGGCGGCTCGATCTGCGAGGTCGTGAATCCGGACGATCCCGACGACCCGGTCCTGACCGCCCTGTCGCGCGACCTGCTGCTGGTCTGGATCAAGGGCAGCGACGCGCATACCGCCGAACTGGTCCGCCGCTTCGACCGCGCGCCGAAGCCGATGTATTACCAGCCGCAGTTCCTGGAACGCGCCTGGATCGCCTATCGCGTGGAAAAGGGCCTGGAGGCGGACCAGGTGAATGCCGATGACTTCATCCGCTGGACCTATGCCCGGGCGCTGGCCCATCGCCAGCCGCGCTATGAGGCGATGGCCCGGCGCGGCGTCACCATCCTGGCCGAGGAGGTGGCGCAGATCCGCACCCCTGACGACTTCACCGACCTGATCGCGACCGCCATCGCGCGCAAGGATAGCTGACATGCCCATCACGTTGAATGAAAGCCTGCCCGCCTATCGCATCCTGTCCCAGGAAGGGGTGATGGTCATGTCGCCGGGTCGTGCAGCGACCCAGGACATCCGTCCCCTGCGCATCGCGCTGCTGAACCTGATGCCCAAGAAGATCCAGACCGAGAACCAGTTCGCCCGGCTGATCGGCGCGACGCCGCTGCAGATCGACTTTCAGCTGATCCGCATGTCGGACCATGAAAGCCGCAACACCGCCGCCGACCACATGGAAAGCTTCTATCGACCGTTCCGCGACGTCGAGGCCAGCGGAGAGAAGTTCGACGGCCTGGTCATCACCGGCGCTCCGATCGAGCATCTGCCGTTCGAGGACGTGACCTATTGGGACGAACTGACCCGCGTCTTTGCCTGGACGCAGACCCATGTTCATTCGACCTTCGGGGTCTGCTGGGGCGGCATGGCGATGGCGGCGCATTTCCACGGCCTGCCAAAGCACCGCCTGCCCGCCAAGGCGTTCGGCTGTTTCCGGCACACCAATCTGGCGCCGGCCTCGCCCTATCTGCGCGGGTTCTCGGACGAGGTGCTGGTCCCGGTCAGCCGCTGGACCGAGGTGCGTCAGGACGACGTGGACGCCCGCCCGGCGCTGACCACCCTGCTGGCCAGCGCCGATGTCGGGCCCTGCCTGCTGGCCGATCCGGGGCACCGCGCCCTCTATGTCTTCAACCATTTCGAATATGACAGCACCACGCTCAAGGAGGAATACGACCGGGACGTGGCGGCGGGGAAACCGGTGAACGTGCCCGCCAACTATTATCCCGGCGACGACCCGACGCGGGCGCCCGCGAACCGCTGGCGCAGCCATGCACACCTGCTCTACGGTAACTGGATCAACGAGATCTATCAGACGACATGGTACGACATGTCGCGCATCGGAGAGGGCTGAGCACATGGGCGCCGAACTGCCGGACCTGCCGCTGGTGGGCAAGATCACCGCCTATCTGCAGGACGAGGCCCCGGCGCCGATCCGCAAGGCGGTTCAGAAGGCCTCGTCCAAGGACATCCTGGACCCGGACTTCCCCTACAGCGCAGAGATGCCCAAGGCCGAATACGAACCGCAGATGGCTGCATTGCAGATGCAGCTGGTTCGCATGATGCATGATGTGATCGACAGCGGAAAGCGGCTGGTGGTCCTGTTCGAGGGGCGCGACGCCGCCGGCAAGGGCGGCACGATCGAGCGCGTGCGCGAAAACCTGAACCCCCGGTCGGCCAGCATCGTGGCCCTGCCCAAGCCGAACGAGCGCGAGGCGGGCCAGTGGTATTTCCAGCGCTATGTCGACTGGCTGCCCGGCGCCGGAGAGATCGCCCTGTTCGACCGCAGCTGGTACAACCGCGGCGTGGTCGAACGGGTCTTCGGGTTTTCGACCGACACGCAGCGCGCGGCGTTCTTTCGCCAGCTGCCGGGGTTCGAACAGATGCTGGTCGACGACGGGATCATCTTGGTCAAGCTGTGGCTGAACGTGGGCCGCGCCGAACAGCTGCGTCGCTTTCTGGACCGCGAAAAGGACCCGCTGAAGCAGTGGAAGCTGAGCGGCATCGACGTGGACGGTCTGGCCCGGTGGGACGACTATACCGTGGCGATCCGCGACACGCTGGCGGCGTCCCATTCGCCGATCGCGCCCTGGACCGTGATCCGGTCGGACGACAAGCGCCGCGCCCGGATCGCCGCGATCCAGACCATTCTGGGCGCGGTCGATTACGCGGGCAAGGATCAGGCCGCCATCGGAACGCGCGACCCCCTGATCGCCGGCGGGCCGGAACTGCTGCGCGACTGATCTTGGCGCGCGCGCGCCCACGTGCCAGAACCCGACCGGAACATCCTGGGAGGGGATCATGGATCTGTTGAACTGCCGCGCCGTCGTGACCGGGGGCGCATCGGGCCTGGGCGCCGCCACCGCGGCGCATTTCCGCGACATGGGGGCGCAGGTCACCGTGCTGGACCGCGACCCGGCGGGCGCCGAAGCCGCATCCGCCATCGGCGCGCATTATGCCGTGACCGACGTCACCGACGAGGCCAGCGTGACGGCGGCGCTGGATCATGCCGTGGCGCGGATGGGGGGCATCGATGTGTGCGTGAACTGCGCGGGCGTGGTGGTGGGCGAAAAGACCCTGGGCCGCGACGGTCCACACCGTCTGGACAGCTTTCGCCGCACGATCGAGGTCAACCTAATCGGCAGCTTCAACGTGCTGCGCCTGGCCGCCGAACGCATGGCCGCGAACGGGCGTACTCAGAACGGCGTGATCGTGAACACGGCGTCCATCGCCGCCTTTGACGGGCAGAAGGGCCAGGCCGCCTATGCCGCCTCCAAGGCCGGGATCGCGGGCATGACGCTGCCGCTGGCGCGCGATCTGGCGGGACAGGGCATCCGCGTCTGCGCCATCGCACCCGGCATCTTTGGCACGCCCATGCTCAAGGGCCTGCCCGCGGACGTGCAGGACAGCCTGGCGGCCGAGGTGACCTATCCCAAGCGGCTTGGCGATCCGACCGAGTTCGCGCGGACCTGCGTCTTCATCGTCCAGAACGACTATCTGAACGGAGAGACGATCCGCGTCGACGGCGCGTTGCGGATGCGCTAGGCACACAGGCCCATCACGGGCGCCCGAAACCCTTGCGCGCGCCCGCAGCCCGCCTTAGCGTTGTCGCAAATCCGACAACAGAGAGGCCAGTTTTCATGCGCTTGCTGACCACCACCATCCTGGCCGCGGCGGCCCTGCCCGCCTATGCCGCCGACCGCGAACTGACGGTTTTCGATTGGGCCGGGTTCGAGGAGCCCTCGATCTTCCAGGCCTATGTGGACAAGCACGGCGACAGCCCGACCTATGCCTTCTACGGCGATGACGACGAAGCGTTCCAGAAGGTCGCGTCGGGTTTCAAGGCGGACGTGATCCATCCCTGCAGCCAGATGGTCGGCAAGTACCGCGATGCCGGTTTGATCGAGCCTTGGGACACGTCGCGCATCCCGAACTTCGAGCAGATCGAGGAGCGGTTCCTGGACAGCGAGGTCTTCCGCGACGACCAGGGCGTGTGGTTCATCCCGACCGACTGGGGCGCGACCGCCATCGCCTACAACACCGAGACCGTCCCGGCCGAGGACGTGGCCAGCCTGAGCGTGTTCACCAACCCGAAATATCAGGGTCGCACCTCGCTGCCCGACAGTTCGGATGATGTCTGGGCGCTGGCCTATCTGGCGACCGGCGTGACCGACTGGTCCGAGGTGACCGACGAACAGTTCCAGGCCGCCGCCGCCTGGCTGCGCGAGGCGCATGTCAATGTCGCAGCCTACTGGGCCGACCCGTCCGAACAGGCGCAGCTGATGGCGTCGGGTGCGGTGGACGTGGCCTGGTCGTGGAACGACGGTGTCGTCTATCTGCAGGCCGACAACTATCCGGTGGGCTTTCAGCGTGAGCCGGCCGAAGGGTCGTCGACCTTCTTCTGCGGCTACGTGAACGTCAAGGACGGTCCGGGCAGCGAAGACAAGGCCTATGACTTCATCAACGCCTGGCTGGAGCCGTCGGCCGCCAAGGCGCTGCTGGACACGATCGGTTATGGCCATACCTCGGCCGCGGCCATGGCGACCATCGCCGACGAACCCGCCGTCGCCGAAGGTCTGGCCGAGATCGACGCACCCGTCCTGGCCCAGACCCCGAATGACCCCGAACTGCGTCAGCGCCAGTTGGCAGAGTTCGAGAAGATCAAGGCCGGCTTCTGATCCCGGTCAGGGACTGCGCATGAAACCTGTCAGGGGGCGATCATGATGTGGTCGCCCTGCTGCATGATAGGGACCGCATCCAGCCCGCATTCCGCACCGGCCACGACGCTGCCGGTCGACTTGTCGAAGCTTGCGCCATGTGCGGTGCACAGCAGCCGCAATCCATCCGCCGAAAGCAGCGTATCGCCGCGGTAATCCAGCGGCAGGTACTGATGGGGACAGGCGTTCACATAGGCACGCAGCACGTCGCCGTCGCGCAGCACGATCATCGGGAACGACCCGCGGTCGGTCGTGACGGTCAGCGGATGGACGTCGGTGATCCGGGTCGCCGCGCAGACGCGCGTTCCGGGCGCCGGGGCGCTGCTGTAATCGGTCCAGGCCATGATGATCGGCGCGGCGGCCTCCCCGCCGCCGCGCCGCTCCTCCCTACTGGGCCGGGGTGGCGTCGAGAACGCCGCGCCGGATCTGGTCTTCCTCGATGGACTCGAACAGGGCGCGGAAATTGCCCTCTCCGAACCCGTCGTCGCCTTTGCGCTGGATGAACTCGAAGAAGATCGGCCCGATCACCGTCTTCGAGAAGATCTGCAGCAGGATGCGTGTCTCTCCGCCACCCACGACGCCTTCGCCGTCGATCAGGATGCCGCGCGCCTTCATGCGGTCCAGCGGTTCGTCATGATCCTTCACGCGACGGTGCGACATCTCGTAATAGGTGTCGGGGGGGCCGGGCATGAACTCCATCCCGGCCTCGGCAATGCGGTCGGTCCCCGCATAGATGTCGTTCGAGGCGATGGCGATGTGCTGGATGCCCTCGCCCTTGTATTCGCGCAGGTACTCCTCGATCTGGCTGTGATCGTCGGTGCTCTCGTTGATCGGGATGCGGACCTTGCCGCAGGGCGATGTCAGGGCGCGGCTGACCAGCCCGGTCTGCTTGCCTTTGATGTCGAAGAAGCGGATCTCGCGGAAGTTGAACGTGTCGTGATAGAACTTGTACCACGTGTCCATGTTGCCGCGGATCACGTTGTGGGTCAGGTGATCCAAATAGAAGAAGCCGAACCCTTCGGGGCGCGGGTCGGCCTCGCCGATCCAGTCGTAATCCGTGTCATAGGCACTGCCCGCGTCCCCATAGCGATCGATGAAATACAAAAGCGACCCGCCGATCCCTAGGACAGCCGGTGCCTCGATCGACTTGCCAGGGCCGGTATATTCGGTGGCGCCAAGCTCCAGCGCGCGCTTCAGGGCGACCTGCGCGTCCACTACCCGCCACGCCATGGCCGGAGCGCAGGGGCCGTGTTCCGCGACAAAGCCGGCTGCATGGCTGTCCGCCTCGGCATTCAGCAGATAGTTGATGTCGCCCTGACGATAGAGCGTGATCGCCTTGGTCTTGTGGGTCGCCACGGGGGTGAACCCCATCTGCCGGAAGATGCGGTCCAGCACGGCCGGGTCCGGATGGGCGTATTCGACAAACTCGAACCCATCCGTTCCCGCGGGATTGGCAACACTGATCGTCGCCTTGGGGGCATCGTGGGGAAAGGGTCCCATGGCATTCCTCCTGCTTGTTGCCACCATGATGCGCGCGGGCCGCTGCAATGTGCTTGCAAAGAGGCTCGCCCTGCGGCCAGAATTGCACGAAACGCGCATCGATCGCGAAAATGACGCATGGGTGATGCATGGACCGGTTCGATAGTGCAATCCTGGCTGCCCTGCAGCGCGACGGGGCCTTCAGCAACGCCGCATTGGCACAGGTCGTGGGGCTGTCCGCCAGCCAGATCTCGCGCAGGCGCGCGGCCCTCGAGGAGGCCGGCGTGATCGAAGGCTATGCCACGCGGCTGTCGGCGGCCAAGCTGGGGCACGGGTTCAGGGCGGTGATCCGCGTCAACCTGCGCGGCCATGGCCAAGGGCGCGAGGACGAATTCGCCCGCTTCGTGGCGGCACAGCCGATGATCCGGCAGGCGTTCTCGGTATCCGGCGATGCCGATTACGTTCTGGACGTGCGCGCCCGCGACCTGGAGGCCTTTGCCGATTTCGTCCATCGCCACCTGCTGCCGCACCCGCAAGTGGCGCAGGTCCGCTCCGAGATCGTTCTGAAGACGCTCAAGGACGAGGGCGGCGTTCCGGTCTGACCATGCGCCGCGCTCATGATCTTGTCGAATACTATGAATTTGCCGATGGGACGCGGAACGCCTATATCACGGGCTGAAACCGAAAGGCCTGATCCCATGTCCCTGCCCCCATCCCCCGCCTTCGCGGCCCTGAACAAGGCCGCATCCGAACGCATCCTGATCCTGGATGGCGCGATGGGCACGCAGATCCAGGCCCTTGGCCTGGGAGAGGACGACTATACCGGCCACGGGTCCGGTCATGTCTGCCGTCATCACACCGACCACCCCCAGCAGGGCAACAACGACCTGCTGATCCTGACCCAGCCCGAGGCGGTCGAGGAGATCCATTACCGCTATGCGATGGCCGGCGCCGACATCGTCGAGACCAATACCTTTTCCGCGACCACCATCGCGCAGGCCGATTATGGTCTGGGCGAGGCGGTCCACGACCTGAACGTCGAGGGTGCCCGCGTCGTCCGCCGTGCACTGGACCGCGCGACGGCCCAGGACGGGCGTGCCCGTTTCGT
The DNA here is from genome assembly GCF_024105395.1 of Paracoccus sp. 08. NCBI lineage: Bacteria > Pseudomonadati > Pseudomonadota > Alphaproteobacteria > Rhodobacterales > Paracoccaceae > Paracoccus > Paracoccus sp. 08. The sequence continues at coordinate 62,938 of NZ_WEKR01000001.1, forward strand.
CGCAGGCGCCATCGGGCCGACGAACCGCACAGCCTCGATGAGCCCGGACGTCAACGACCCCGGATACCGCGCCGTGACGTTCGAGGACCTGCGCGCCGCCTATCTGCAGCAGGCCAAGGGTCTGATCGCCGGCGGTGCCGACATCCTGCTGATCGAGACGATCTTCGACACGCTGAACGCCAAGGCCGCGATCTTTGCCTGCATCCAGGCGATGGAGGAACACGGCCAGCGTCTTCCGATGATGATCTCGGGCACGATCACCGACGCGTCGGGGCGCACCCTGTCGGGCCAGACGCCGACCGCCTTCTGGCATTCGGTCCGCCATGCGAACCCCTGGACCATCGGGCTGAACTGCGCGCTTGGTGCCTCGGCCATGCGGCCGCATCTGGTCGAGCTGTCGGGCGTGGCCGACACGCTGATCTGTGCCTATCCAAATGCCGGCCTGCCCAACGCCTTCGGCCAGTATGACGAAGGCCCCCATGACACCGCCCCGCAGGTCGCCGAATTTGCGCGCGCGGGGCTGGTCAATGTGGTGGGCGGCTGCTGTGGCACCACGCCCGACCATATCCGTGCCATTGCCGATGCCGTGGCCCCCTTCGCCCCCAGAAAGGTGCCTGCCTATGCCTGATCGTTACCTGCGCCTGTCGGGGCTGGAGCCCTTTGTCCTGACGCCCGACATCCCCTTCGTGAACGTGGGCGAACGCACCAACGTCACCGGCTCCGCCCGTTTCCGAAAGCTGATCAAGGAGCGCGACTACGCCACCGCCCTGGAGGTCGCTCGCGATCAGGTCGAGAACGGCGCCCAGATCATCGACATCAACATGGACGAGGGCCTGATCGATTCAAAGGCCGCGATGGTCGAATACCTGAACCTGCTGGCGGCCGAACCCGACATCGCGCGCGTGCCGATCATGGTCGACAGCTCCAAATGGGAGGTGATCGAGGCCGGCCTGCAATGCGTGCAGGGCAAGCCGGTCGTCAACTCGATCAGCATGAAGGAGGGCGAGGAGCAGTTCCGCCATCAGGCGCGACTGTGCCTGGCCTATGGCGCGGCGGTCGTGGTCATGGCCTTCGACGAGCAGGGCCAGGCCGACACCGCCGCCCGCAAGATCGAGATCTGCCAGCGCGCCTACGACATCCTGGTGAACGAGGTCGGCTTTCCACCCGAGGACATCATCTTTGACCCCAACATCTTCGCCGTGGCCACGGGGATCGAGGAGCACAACAATTACGGCGTCGACTTCATCGAGGCGACGCGATGGATCCGCCAGAACCTGCCCCATGCGCATGTGTCGGGCGGCGTATCGAACCTGTCCTTCAGCTTCCGCGGCAACGAACCGGTGCGCGAGGCGATGCATGCCGTGTTCCTGTACCATGCCATCAAGGCGGGGATGGACATGGGCATCGTCAATGCGGGCCAGCTGGCCGTCTATGACCAGATCGACCCCGATCTGCGCGAGGCCTGCGAGGATGTCGTCCTGAACCGCCGCCCCGACGGCACCGAACGCCTGCTGGAGATCGCCGAGCGGTTCCGCGGCGACGGTCAGGGGGCCAAGCGCGAAAAGGATCTGTCTTGGCGCGAATGGCCGCTGGACAAGCGGCTGGAACATGCCCTGGTCAACGGCATCACCGAATATATCGAGGCCGATACCGAAGAGGCCCGGCAGGCCGCCGAACGTCCGCTGCACGTGATTGAAGGCCCGCTGATGGCGGGGATGAACGTGGTGGGCGACCTGTTCGGCGCGGGCAAGATGTTCCTGCCGCAGGTGGTGAAATCCGCCCGCGTGATGAAGCAGGCCGTGGCCGTCCTTCTGCCCTACATGGAGGAGGAAAAGCGCCTGTCCGGCGGGACAGAGCGCGAGACCGCGGGCAAAATCCTGATGGCCACCGTCAAGGGCGACGTTCATGACATCGGCAAGAACATCGTCGGCGTCGTGCTGGCCTGCAACAACTTCGAGGTCATCGACCTGGGCGTGATGGTCCCGGCACAGAAGATCCTGCAGGTCGCCCGCGACGAGAACGTGGACATCATCGGCCTGTCCGGCCTGATCACCCCGTCCCTGGACGAGATGGTGCACCTGGCCTCCGAGATGGAGCGCGAGGGAATGGACATTCCCCTGCTGATCGGTGGCGCCACGACATCCAAGATCCACACGGCGGTCAAGATCTCGCCCCGCTACACGCGCGGTCAGGCGGTCTATGTGACCGATGCCAGCCGGGCCGTGGGCGTCGCCTCCAACCTGCTGTCTACCGACCGCAAAGCCGCCTATGTCGACGAGATCCGGGCCGACTATGCCGCCGTCGCCGAGCGGCACGAGCGGTCCGAGGCATCGAAATCACGCCTTCCGCTGGCCAAGGCGCGCGACAATGCGCTGAAGATCGACTGGAGCGGCTATGTGCCCACCGCACCGACCTTCACCGGCGCGCGGGTGATCGAGGATTGGGACCTTGCCCAGATCGCGCGCTATATCGACTGGACGCCGTTCTTCCAGACCTGGGAGCTGAAGGGCGTCTATCCGCGCATCCTTGACGACGAAAAGCAGGGCGAGGCCGCCCGCCAGCTGTTCGCCGAGGCGCAGGAGATGCTGGCCCGGATCATCGACGGCCAATGGTTCAAGCCGCGCGCCGTGGTCGGTTTCTGGCCCGCGAACGCGGTCGGCGACGACATCCGCCTGTTCACCGGCGACGATCGGTCGGAGACGCAGGCCATGCTTCACACGCTGCGCCAGCAGGTCACCAAGCGTGGCGACCGGCCCAACGTGGCCCTGTCAGATTTCGTGGCACCCGAAGGCATCCCCGACCATGTCGGCGGTTTCGTCGTCACGGCAGGCCCCGAGGAGGCAGAGATCGCCGCACGCTATGAACGCGCCAACGACGACTACGGCGCGATCATGGTCAAGGCGCTGGCCGACCGCATCGCCGAGGCGATGGCCGAGATGCTGCACGAACGCGTGCGGCGCGACTATTGGGGCTATGCCAAGGAAGAGGGCTTTGCGCCGGAGGACCTGGCGGCCGAACCCTATACCGGCATCCGTCCCGCGCCAGGCTATCCGGCCCAACCCGACCACACCGAAAAGCTGACGCTTTTCAAGTTGCTGGACGCGGAAGCTGCGACCGGCGTGACACTGACGGAAAGCATGGCGATGTGGCCGGGATCGTCGGTTTCGGGCCTATATATCAGCCATCCCGACAGCTATTACTTTGGCGTCGCCAAGATCGAGGAGGATCAGGCCCGCGATTACGCCGCGCGCAAGGGCTGGACGCTGGACGAGGCCGAACGTTGGCTGGCCCCGGTCCTCAACTACACCAAGCGTCAGGCAGAGGCCGACGCGGCATAGGGAAAGGCCCGCATCGCTGCGGGCCTTTCTTTGTCAGGCGCGCAGCATCTGGCGGCCCAGGATGTGATCGGCGGCTTTTTCGCCGGTCATGATCGACGGGCCGTTCAGGTTGCCGTTGGTGATGCGCGGAAAGATCGAGCTGTCCGCGACGCGCAAGCCCTCGAGCCCGATCACGCGCAGGTCGGGGTCCACGACCGCGTCGGGATCGCTGGCCGCACCCATGCGGGCGGTGCCGCAGGGATGATAGGCCGATTCCGCATGTTCGCGGATGAACGCGTCGATCTGTTCATCGGTCTGCACGGCATCGCCGGGCTGGATCTCGTCGCCGCGGTATTCCTTGAACGCGGGGGCGTCAAAGATGCGGCGCGTATGGCGGACGCATGCCCGGAACTCCTCCCAATCCTCGGGTTGGGACATGTAGTTGAAGCGGATCTCCGGGGCCACGGACGGGTCACCCGATGCCAGCCGGATCGTGCCGCGCGATTTCGACCGCATCGGCCCCACATGGGCCTGGAACCCGTGACCCTTGGCCGCCGATTTCCCGTCATAACGGACCGCCAGCGGCAGGAAGTGATACTGGATGTCGGGATAGTCCTTGGCATCCGACGACCGGATGAAACCGCAGCTTTCGAACTGGTTCGATGCGCCAAGGCCGGTCTTCTGCAGCAGCCATTCGACACCCACGCGGCCTTTGCCCAGCAGGTTGTAATAGGTATACAGCGTCACCGGCTTCAGCGACTTGTACTGCATGTAGATCTCAAGATGGTCCTGCAGGTTGCCCCCGACGCCGGGACGATCCGCAAGCGGCGTGATGCCATGCTGGCGCAGGTGATCCGCAGGCCCGATGCCCGACAGCATCAGCAGTTTGGGCGTGTTGATGGTGCTGGCCGAGATGATGACCTCGCGGTTCGCCAGAACGGCCTCGACCTTGCCGTTGCGTTCGATTTCAACGCCATAGGCGCGTTTACCTTGAAACAGGATGCGGTTCGCCAGACCGCGCACGACGGTCAGCAGGCCGGTCTTTTTCGCGGGACGCAGATAGGCATTGGCGGCGGACCAGCGGCGGCCCTTCCAGATGGTGGCCTCCATCGGGCCGAAACCCTCCTGCTGGGTGCCGTTGTAATCGTCCGTGCGTGGCCATCCTGCCTGGTGACCCGCCTCGATAAAGGTGTTGAACAACGGGTTCTTGCGCTTGCCGCGAGTGATGTGCAGCGGGCCGCTGGTGCCACGCACCGGCGACGTGCCGCCGTGCCAGGTCTCCATTCGCTTGAAATACGGCAGGACGCCCGCATAGTCCCAGCCCGCGGCGCCGCTGTCGGCCCAATGCTGGAAATCCTTGGGGTTGCCGCGCACGAAGACCATGCCGTTGATCGACGACGATCCGCCGATGACCTTGCCGCGCGGGGTCGCCAGCTTGCGCCCGCCCAGATGCGGTTCCGGTTGGCTGGCAAAGCCCCAGTCATAGCGGCTCATGTTCATCGGATAGGACAGCGCGCCCGGCATCTGGATGAAGGGGCCGACATCGCTGCCGCCGAACTCGATCAGCGTGACGGTGCGTCCCGCCTCGGTCAGGCGATAGGCCAGGGCACAGCCGGCGCTGCCCGCGCCGATGATGACGTAATCCGCGTCCTTGGCGGCTTTTGGAAGATCAGTAGGGTGCATCGACGCCTCCCATGCCCACATAGACAGATTTCAGCTGACTATAATGCTCGATCGCGGCGGCGGAGTTCTCGCGGCCCAGACCGGACAGCTTGACGCCGCCAAAGGGCATCTCGACCGGCGTCAGGTTGTAGGTGTTGATCCAGCAGGTGCCGGCCTCCAGCGCGGCGACCACGCGATGGGCGCGGGACAGGTCCTGGGTAAAGACCCCCGCGGCCAGGCCAAAGCCGGTGCCGTTGGCACGGGCGATCACCTCGTCCTCGTCGGCAAAGCTGAGAGCAGTCAGGACGGGCCCGAAGATCTCGTCCGTCGCGATGGTCATGTCGTCGGTGGCATCGGCAAAGACCGTGGGCGGGATGAACGGCCCCTCGCCCTCTCCGCCACAGACCAGCCGGGCCCCGGCGTCGCGCCCGGCGCGGATGGCGGCGCGGATCTTGTCGGCCTGGGCCGCATTGATGATCGGACCGTGATTGGTGTCCGGGTCCAGCGGATCGCCCATGCGGACGGCCTTCACACGTTCCGCCAAACGGGCCAGGAAGTCCTCCTTGATACCCTCCTGCAGGAAGACGCGCGTCCCGTTGGAGCAGATCTGCCCCGAGCTGTAGAAGTTCGCCAGGATCGCGGCACTGACCGCGTCCTCAAGGTTCGCGTCGTCAAAGACGATCAGGGGCGACTTGCCGCCAAGCTCCATCGTGACATGGCGCATTCCTTCGGCGGCGGCCGCATAGACGCGGCGGCCGGTGGGCACCGAACCGGTCAGGGACACCTTGGCCACGTTGGGGTCGGTGACCAGCGCGGCACCGACATCGCCCCGGCCCTGCACCACGTTGAACACGCCCGGAGGCATCCCTGCCTCGATGAAAATCTCCGCCAATTTCAAGGCCCCTAGCGGCGTTTCTTCGGACGGTTTGAAGACCATAGTGTTGCCCATGACCAAGGCCGGCGCGGCCTTCCAGCAGGCGATCTGGCTGGGATAGTTCCAGGCCCCGATGCCTGCACAGACACCCAGGGCCTCGCGGCGGGTATAGGCCCAGTCCGCCCCCAGGGGGATCATCTGGCCCGTCAGCGTCGCCGCCAGACCCGCGAAATATTCCAGTGCCGCGGCACCCGACGGCCAGTCCGCCACCAACGTCTCCTGGATCGGCTTGCCGGTATCCAGGGTCTCAAGGCGCGCCAGTTCGTCGTTGCGCTCAAGGATGATCGCGGCCGCGCGGCCGAGAATGCGGCCCCGCTCGACGGGCGCCATCGCGGCCCATGCGGGCTGGGCGGCCTTGGCGGCGGCGCAGGCCTGGGCCACCTGGTCGGTCGATGCCTCCTTCAGCGTCGCGATGGTCTCGCCGGTCAACGCATAGCGGACGGGCAGGTCGGCACCCTGCCCTTCGACCGGCTTGCCGCCGATGAACAGGGATGCGGTGGGTTGTGCGGAAAGGCTCATGCAAGGGCCTCCTTCAGATAGGTCATGATGGTGTTCAGCGCCACATCGGCATCGGTCGGACCGGGGGTCAGGACCGCGCGCAGATAGACGCCGTCGATCAGCGCACCCAACGTCTCGGCGGTGCGCTCGGGGTGGTCGGTCAGGCCGCGCAGCGCCACGATCAGGTTCGAATGCAGCCGGCGGTGATAGACCCGCAACAGGCGCGCAGCCTCGGGAGAGTTCAGCGCAAGTGCATAAAAATTGAGCCACGCACTGACCGTCTCGCGCTGAAAGTTCTGGGGCGCAAAGCTGGCGTGGATGATCGCATCCAACCGCCCCCGCGCACCCCGCCCCGGCAGGCGGTCATGGACCGATTGCCCATAACTGCGCAGGATATACCGCATCGCCGCTAGGAAGATCTGGTCCTTGGATCCGAAGTAATGGTGGGCCAGCGCCGGCGACATGCCGGCACGCTTGGCGATCTGCGCGACGGTGACGTCCAGCGACCCCGCGCGCCCCACCTCGAAGATCGCGGCATTGATCAGCGCTGCTTTTCGGATAGGCTCGGCCCCGAGTTTCGGCATGATTGCACCTGCGGCGGAAGATTTCTGTTGCGTTGCCGTTTCCATGTAACGTTAATTGACTGAACAATCAAGAACAGGGAGCCCATCATGACCCTTTCCCGCATCCTCGCGGTCCTTGCGATGACGCCCGCGCTGGCGCTGCCCGCCGCCGCACAGGAACCCGACAGCTGCCGAGAGGTGGTGTTTTCCGACGTGGGCTGGTCCGACATCACCGCGACCACGGCCATCGCGTCGACGGTCCTGCAGGCCCTGGGATACGAGACCGAGACACGCATCCTCTCGGTCCCGGTGACCTATACGGCGCTGTCCACGGACGACGTGGACGTGTTCCTGGGCAACTGGATGCCCACGATGGAGGCCGACATCGCCCCCTATCGCGATGCGGGCACGGTCGACACGGTGCGCACCAATCTGACCGGTGCGAAATACACGCTGGCCACAAACAAGGCCGGTGCCGACCTGGGGATCGCCGATTTCCCAGACATCGCCGCGCAGAGCGAGGCGCTGGACGGCAAGATCTATGGCATCGAGCCGGGCAACGACGGCAACCGCCTGCTGCTTGAGATGGTGGCGATGGACAAGTTCGACCTGGGCACTTTCGAGGTCGTCGAATCCAGCGAACAGGGCATGCTGGCCCAGGTCCAGCGCGCGACCAACAGCGATCAGCCCGTGATCTTCCTGGGATGGGAGCCCCACCCCATGAACGCCCAGTTCGAGATGACCTATCTGACCGGCGGCGATGAGATCTTCGGCCCCGATCTTGGCGGCGCCGAGGTTCGCACCAACACCCGCGCGGGATATGTCGCGGAATGCCCCAACGTGGGCAAGTTCCTGACCAACCTGGAATTCACCCTGACCATGGAGAACGAGGTCATGGGCGCGATCCTGAACGACGGTCAGGATCCGATGGACGCCGCCCGCGACTGGCTGGCGGCCAACCCGGACGCGGCCACCCCCTGGCTGGTCGACGTGACCACCGCCGACGGCAACGACCCCCAGACCGCGCTGACCGAGGCGCTGGCGCAATGACCCCCCGCCCCGGCGCTGTGCCGCCGGGGCCCCCAACGTCATAGAGGGTGCAGGCATGGAACAGCTGACCGATTGGGTCACCGACACCAAGATCCCCGTGGGACGGACCGCAAAGACGGTCTTTGACTGGCTGAACGCCAATGCGGCCGGGCTGTTCGATGCGATCTCGACCGGGATGGAGGCGCTGATCGACGCCATCCTGACGGGGCTGGAGGCACCGAACCCGTTCCTGTTCATCGCGCTGGCCGTGGCGCTGACTTGGGCGCTGCAGCGGCGGTTGGGCACCTGCCTGCTGGTGATGTTCGGGCTGCTGTTCGTGCTGAACCAGGGCTACTGGTCCGAAATGCTGCAGTCGCTGACGCTGGTCCTGTCGGCCTGCATCGTCTGCATGGCMGTGGGCGTGCCCATCGGCATCGCCTGCGCGCACCGGCCGCGGCTTTATGCCTGGATGCGCCCGGTCCTGGACCTGATGCAGACGCTGCCGACCTTCGTGTATCTGATCCCGGCGATCGTGTTCTTCGGCATCGGCATGGTGCCGGGCCTGCTGGCCACCGTGATCTTCGTGCTGCCCGCGCCGATCAGGCTGACGCAGCTGGGCATCGCCTCGACCCCGCCTGCACTGGTCGAGGCCGCGACCGCGTTCGGTGCCACCCCCCGCCAGCTGCTGTGGAAGGTGGAACTGCCAAGCGCCCTGCCCCAGATCATGGCCGGGCTGAACCAGACCATCATGCTGTCGCTGTCGATGGTCGTCATCGCCGCGCTGGTCGGTGCATCGGGCCTGGGGGTGCCGGTCGTGCGGGCACTGAACAGTGTCAACACCGCACTGGGCTTCGAATCGGGCATGGTGATCGTCGTCGTCGCCATCCTGCTGGACCGGATGCTGCGCATGGAGGGCCGCAAATGAACGCCGTCGAATTCGACCGGGTGTGCATCGTCTTCGGCGATCACCCCGACCGCGCCCTGCCCCTGATGGACGAGGGTCTGGACCGCGGCCCCATCAAGACCGAAACCGGGCAGGTGCTGGGCGTCCACGATTGCAGCCTGTCTGTCGCCGATGGAGAGATCCTGGTCCTGATGGGCCTGTCGGGATCGGGCAAATCCACGCTGCTGCGGGCGGTGAACGCGTTGAACCCCGTCTGCCGCGGAGAGGTCCGCATCAAGCGCGGCGGTCAGATGGTCAGCGTGACCGCAGCCGGCAGCCGGGCGCTGCGCGACATCCGCCTGCGCGACGTGGCGATGGTGTTTCAGGCCTTCGGCCTGCTGCCATGGCGCACGGTTCGCGACAATGTCGGCCTTGGGCTGGAACTGGCGGGCATGTCGCAGGCCGAACGGCGGAGCAAGATTGAGGGCCATCTGGCGACCGTGGGCCTGTCCGAATGGGCCGACCGCAAGGTCGGAGAGCTGTCCGGCGGCATGCAGCAGCGCGTGGGCCTGGCCCGCGCCTTTGCGACCGAGGCACCGATCCTGCTGATGGACGAACCGTTCAGCGCGCTGGACCCGCTGATCCGCGCCAGGCTGCAGGACGAACTGCTGGAGCTGCAGGCCAAGACCGGGAGGACCATCATCTTCGTCAGCCATGACCTGGACGAGGCCTTCAAGCTTGGCAACCGCATCGCGTTGATGGAGGGCGGACGCATCGTGCAGATCGGAACGGCCAGAGAGATAATCGCCAACCCGATCAACGACTATGTCGCCGATTTCGTGGCGCACATGAACCCGCTTGGCGTGCTGACCGCCGAGGACGTCGCCGAACCCGGCACCGCCGAGGGAGAGCCCGTGCCCCGCGACATGCCGGTGCGCGCGGTCATGGGCCTCTTGGCGAATCGCACAGCCCTGCCCGTGCAGGGCGGCGGGCGCATCACGCAGGCCGCGGTCCTGGCCCGGCTGATCGACCCGCGGGGCTAGCTGTTCTGCAGGTCGCGGTGGTACCGGACCAGCAGCGCCAGCCCCAGGGCGAACACACCCAACCCCATCCCGAAAATGTAGACGTAGCTGACATAGTCGCCGATGTACTGAGGAAAGAACGCCCTGCGCATCTGTCCGATTACGTGGATCAGCGGATTCCACCACAGCCAGTCCTGATAAGGCGGGGGAACATCATCGAACATGAAGAAGATACAGGACAGCAGAAAGAACGGCTTCATCAAGATGCCCCATAGAGGCTGCCACCACGTCACTGCCTCGAACAGAAAGCAGTTCATGACGCCAACCGCAGACGCGACAAGCACCATCATTGCTAAAGCAATAGCAATCTGATCGACCTGCGGGTCCGTCCTGGTTTCGTTCATCAGGTAGATGCTGGTGAAGATCACCGTGGCCACCATGATCTGCGTGATTGCGTTAAAGATAATGCGCGCCAGAAGCGCGTCCATAAAGGTTACGGCGGGATAGGACAAAAGCGCAGTCGAATAGCGCACGGAGGACGCAACCTTGCCGGACATGTCTAGGTATCCTAAGAAAGGCACCATTCCGGTCGCATAGAACATCGCAAAACTGGTGCCGATTGGCGGTTGATTAAACGTTACCGAAAAGATCAGCGTCAACAGGATGATTCCACCTGCAGGCTCGGCGATGGCCCAGAAATATCCGCCGGACGCACGCCCCTTACTGGTCTGCATCTCGCGCAGGACAAGGGCGACGATGGCGCGCAGGCTGGCGAAACTGCGGTGCTTGCGCACCTCCTTAAGGACGCGTGGGCCCTGCGCAACGGCCCTTTGCTGTGGCAAGGGGGCGGCGGGCGGACCATGTTGGGGCGTGGTGGTCTTGGACATGCGGATCACGGATGGCGCCAGAAGGCGCGTTTGCACTGCTCACGATCCTGGCAACGGATCGGTGCTGGAACTGTTCTGCGCGCTTATGTATGACGGCGCCAGCAAGATCAACAAGGCAGGCGGGGTAAACGCATGTCCGCCCAGGACCCTAACTCCGGACGCCACGCCAACGTGTCGTCTGATCCAGGCGCAGCGCAGTCAGACAAGACGCCCGCTGCTCAGGACAATTTCCGCGCTCAGGAACATAGTGAGCCCGTGGCCCCACGATCGGCGGAAGGCGGTATGGGACAGACACGCCAGACAGAACAGAACGTCGGGCAGGTCGCCAAACGGCCCGGTAAGGGGACTGGCCAGCAGATCATCCGTCCCAAGGCGCGCAATCCACAGATGCAGGCGCGCATACAAGCCGCGATGCAACAAACTGTCTTGCCGCCCGCCAGCCCGGCACGCCTGCACCGACGCCACTATGGCATGGTCATTAGCTTTGTTGTTCTGGTTATCATTCCGATCATACTGAGCGCGATGTACATCTATACCCGCGCATCGGATCAGTACGCGTCCTATGTCGGCTTCTCGGTCCGCAGCGAATCCGCGCCCAGCCCGACGGACGTTCTGGGCGGGCTGGGGTCGCTGGTGGGGGTCACGTCCAGTTCGACCAGCGACACCGACATCCTGTACAAGTTCATCCAGAGCCGTGACCTGGTCGAACGGGTCAATGCCCGCATCGACCTGCGTGAGGTCTGGTCCAAGGCCCCGGATGATCCGATCTTTGGGTTCCGCGGCGGCTCTGCCTTGGAAGATTTGGTTGACGAGTGGGAGCGGAAGGTTCGCATTCATTACGATTCCGGGATGATCGACCTGCGCATCTTGGCCTTCGATCCTGTCGATGCCCAGACCATCGCCAATGCGATCCTGGAAGAGGGCGGCATCCTGATCAACCAGCTGAATGACATCGCCCGCGAGGATGCACTGCGCTATGCCCGCGACGAGCTGGATCGGGCGCAGGATCGCCTGCGCGAGGCCCGCCAGGAGGTGACCGAGTTCCGCAATCGCTATCAGCTGGTGGACCCGGTGGCCGACGTGCAGGGTCAGATCGGCGTCGTCACATCGCTGCAGCAGCAACTGGCCGAACAGCTGGTCGGCCTGGGCCTGCTGCAGGCGAACGCGCAGCCCGAGGACCCGCGGATCGGCCAGGCCGAACTGCGCATCCAGGTCATCCGCGACCAGATCGAGGCCGAGCGCCAGAAGTTCGGGTCGACCGGCGGCGAGGAGGCCTTGTCCGATGTCGTGGGCCAGTTCGAGATTCTGACCGTCGACCGGCAGTTCGCCGAGGCCACCTATACCGCGGCCCTTGCCGGCTTCGAGACCGCGCGGGCCGAGGCCGTGCGCCAGTCGCGCTATCTGGCACCGTACATCCGCCCGACGCTTGCACAGGAGGCCGAGTTCCCCGAACGCGCAAAGCTGCTGCTGATGATCGCCGGGTTCCTGACGGTGCTGTGGGTGATCGGCAGCCTGATCTTCTACAGCCTGCGCGACCGGCGATGATCTATCTGCAGAACCTCTGCAAGACCTACACGCTGAACGGCAAGCACAAGGTGGTGGCCGACGACATCACCGCGATCTTTCCGTCCGGCGTGTCGGTCGCGCTGCTGGGGCGCAACGGCGCGGGCAAGTCGTCGCTGCTGCGGATGATCTCGGGGGCCATGCTGCCGTCGTCGGGCAAGGTGCTGTCCACCGGGACGATCAGCTGGCCGGTGGGCTTTGCCGGTTCGTTCAGCGGAGAGCTGACGGGAGAGCAGAACTGCCGCTTTGTCGCGCGCATCTATGGCGTGGACACCGAGGAGCTGCTGTACTTCGTCCAGGATTTTGCCGAACTGGGCGATCACTTCAAGCTGCCGATCCGCACCTATTCCTCGGGGATGCGGTCCCGCCTGGCCTTCGGCCTGTCGATGGCGGTTCCCTTTGACACCTACCTGGTGGACGAGGTCTCGGCCGTGGGCGACGCGGCCTTCCGCACCAAGTCCAACCGCGTCTTCAATGAACGCATGTCGAATGCCGGGGCCATCGTGGTCGCGCATTCGATGGGAATGCTGCGCGAGACCTGTCACGCAGGGGCGGTCCTGGAACAGGGCAAGCTGACCTTCTATCCCGACCTGGAAGACGCCATCGCGGCGCATATGGTCAACATGCAGCAGGCCCAGACAGGCTGATTGCCGCCGGTTTCATGACATCCGGATGACGCAACCCCTGCGGGGGTGGCGCTTGCATGCGCGCATGGATATTGATTTGAATGAATTCAGCGCATCATTCGGCAAGGCATATCATGAAGATCATCGTTCTGGGCGGAGACGGTTTCTGCGGCTGGCCCACGGCCCTGCACCTGTCCGCCCGCGGTCACGACGTCGTGATCGTCGACAACCTCTCGCGCCGCAAGATCGATGTAGAGCTTGAGGTCGCCTCCCTGACGCCGATCCGCCCCCTGGGCGAGCGCGTCCGTGCCTGGGCCGAGGTGACCGGCAACCACATCCGGACCGAGGATCTGACCGTCGGTCACGATTACGACCGGCTGCTGGCGCTGTTGGAGCGTGAACGGCCCGATGCGATCGTGCATTTCGCCGAACAGCGTGCGGCGCCCTATTCCATGAAATCGGCCCGCCACAAGCGCTACACCGTCAACAACAACCTGAATGCGACGCATGACGTGCTGGCCGCGATCGTCGAATCGGGTCAGGACATCCATCTGGTGCACCTTGGCACGATGGGCGTCTATGGCTACGGCACCGCCGGCATGAAGATCCCTGAAGGCTATCTGGACGTGACCGTGCAGACCGCGCAGGGACCCCATGACCAGCAGATTCTGTACCCGGCCAATCCGGGCAGCATCTATCACATGACCAAGACCCAGGATGCGCTGTTCTTCTTCTACTACAACAAGAACGACGGCCTGAGGATCACCGACCTGCATCAGGGCATCGTCTGGGGCACGCAGACGGCCGAAACGCAAATGGACGAACGGTTGATCAACCGCTTCGATTACGATGGCGACTATGGGACGGTGCTGAACCGGTTCCTGATGCAGGCGGCCATCGGCTATCCGATGACCGTGCACGGAACGGGCGGCCAGACGCGCGCCTTCATCCACATTCAAGACACCTGCCGCTGCATCGAACTGGCCATCGCGAACCCGCCCAAACGCGGCGACCGGGTGCAGATCCTGAACCAGATGACCGAGACGCACCGCGTCCGCGACCTGGCGCAGATGATCTCGGACCGCACGGGGACCGAGGTCGCGTTCCAGAAGAACCCTCGCAACGAGGCTGACGAGAACGACCTGCATGTCGTCAACGACAGCTTTCTGGGGTTGGGCCTGCAGCCGATTACCCTGGCCGAGGGTCTGCTGTCAGAGGTCCGTGACATCGCCCGCAAATACTCTGACCGCTGCGACCGCGACAAGATCCCCTGCGTGTCTCAGTGGCGCGCGGCGCAGGCGGCAGAATAGGCGACAGGGGGCGGACGGTCCGCCCCCTGCCCCCGATCAGGCCAGAAACGCCTTGAGGTCGTCCAGCAGCCGCTCGCCATGCGTGGCGGCCAGTCCGTGCGGGGCGTTGTCGTATTCGATCAGTTTTGCGCTCGGGACCATCTTGGCCATCCGATGCGCGGTGGCGGCGATGGGCACGATCTTGTCTGCCGTGCCATGCACGACCAGCGTGGGCAGATTGATCTGCGCCACGTCCGCGGTGAAATCGGTCATCCCGAACGCTGTCACGCATTCGATCGTGGCGCGCGGGCTGGCCATCATCGCCATGCCCTGTGTCCAGTCCAGAACGGCCTGACTGACGCCGCCCAGAAGGCCCTGGCCATAGAACTGCTTGGCGAAATCCTGCAGGAAGGCCGGACGGTCTTTGCGCAGCCCGTCGCGCATCCCCTCGAACAGGTCGGCCGGGGCACCGTCGGGATTGGCGTCGGATTTCAGCAGCCCCGGCGCGACAGACGAGATGAACCCCAACCGGCTGGCCCCCTTTGCGCCGTGGCGCGAGACATAGCGGGCGACCTCTCCGCCGCCCATGGAAAATCCGATGATGGCCGCGTCGGTCAGTTCCAGCTCGTCGATCACCGCGGCCAGATCGTCCGACAGCGTGTCGTAATCATAGCCGTTCCAAGGCTGTTCGGACCGGCCGAATCCGCGGCGGTCATAGCTGACGACGCGATAGCCCGCCTCGGCCAGGCCCAGGGCCTGCGTCTCCCAGCTGTCTGCGGTCAGCGGCCAGCCATGGATCAGGACGACCGGGCGGCCCTGCCCCCAGTCCTTGACGTAAAGCTGCGTGCCATCTTTCGCGGAAATCATCGGCATGGTGCGTTCCTTGGTTGCTGTTTCGCCCAGGGAACGCGTCGGGGCCGCGGCAGGTTCGCCCGGCCCCGATCACTGTTCTGTCGGTGCTACTGCACCCGCACCCAGGTCTGGCTGCTGCACAGCAGGCCACCGGCGATGCAGCCCGACAGGCTCATCCGGTCGCCCGCGACCGAGGCCTTGCCGGCATAGATCTTGTCGTTGGACGGCCGCCAGACGCGACCCGCATAGTTGCCGCCGCCCTGGGGCGCCATGTCGATGACGATCTGGCGGCCCAGGTTGGGCGACTGGTATTCGGCCGTGTCGCGATAGGTCCGGGTGATCGTGCCGCAGAACGCGCCGCCGCAGGGCGCGACGGTGACATGGGCGAACGCGCCCTCGTCGGGCTGGGTCTGCCAGACCCCTTCGATCGGGTCGGCGCTGGCCGCCCCTGCAGCCAGCGCGAACGTGGCGGCCAGAATGATGTGACGCATGGGTCCCTCCTCCTCAGGGTGCGACCAGATTGCGCGGGCCGCCCCCGTCCGGGCAAGCATGACGTCAGGTCCCTTGCCGTTCCCGCCCGCCCCGTGGCAAAGGGGGCGCAACCCTTGAGACCGGAGCGTGCCGCCATGATCCTCTATCCCGCCATCGACCTGAAGGACGGCAACTGCGTGCGCCTGCTGCGCGGCGACATGGAGGCCGCGACCGTCTTCGGCACCGATCCCGCGGCCCAGGCCCGTGCGTTCCAGGATGCGGGTGCCGAATGGCTGCACCTGGTCGACCTGAACGGCGCCTTCGAGGGCAAGCCCGTGAATGCCGCGGCGGTCGAGGCGATCCTGGCGGCTACCGACATTCCGACCCAGCTGGGCGGCGGCATCCGTGACATGGCGACGATCGAATCCTGGCTGGAGCGCGGCCTGACCCGCGTGATCCTGGGCACCGTCGCGGTCGAGAATCCCGACCTGGTACGCGAGGCCGCCGACGCCTTTCCCGGCCGCATCGCGGTCGGTATCGACGCCCGCGCAGGCAAGGTCGCGACGCGGGGCTGGGCCACGGAAACCGACGTGAACGCCACCGACTTGGCCCGCCGGTTCCAGGACGTGGGCGTCGCCGCAATCATCTATACCGACATCGACCGCGATGGCGCGATGGGCGGCCCCAACATCCACGCGACCGAGGCGCTGGCCCGCGCCGTCACGATTCCCGTGATCGCATCCGGCGGGGTCTCGTCGCTGGCCGACCTTAAGGCGCTTGACGACACCAAGGTGATCGCGGGCGCGATCTCGGGGCGGGCGCTTTACGACGGCGCGCTGGACCTGCGCCAGGCGCTGGCCGCGCTGGCCTGACACGGGCGGGCGCGGACCACTGGTCCCGCCCCCACCGTTGCGCTAGAACCCAGGGCTGAACAGCCCCAGCCAAAGGCCCCGACGATGCTCAAGACCCGGATCATTCCCTGCCTGGACGTCGCCGACGGGCGCGTGGTCAAGGGCGTGAACTTCGTCGACCTGGTCGATGCCGGCGACCCGGTCGAGGCCGCACGCGCCTATGACGCCGCCGGCGCGGACGAGATCTGTTTTCTGGACATTCATGCCACCCATGAAAATCGCGGCACCATGTTCGATCTGGTGACCCGGACGGCGGAACAATGCTTTGTCCCGCTGACCGTGGGCGGTGGCGTGCGCACGCACAACGACGTGCGGGCGCTGCTTCTGGCTGGGGCCGACAAGGTCAGCTTCAACTCCGCGGCCGTGGCCGACCCGGATGTGGTGGCCGCCGCCGCCGACCGGTTCGGCAGCCAGTGCATCGTCGTGGCAATCGACGCAAAGACCGTGGAAGACGGCCGGTGGGAGATCTTCACCCATGGCGGCCGCAAGCCCACCGGCATCGACGCGGTGGCGTTCGCGCGACTGGTCGAAGCCAAGGGCGCAGGAGAGATCCTGCTGACCTCGATGGACCGGGACGGGACGCGGTCGGGGTTCAACCTGCCGCTGACGCGGGCCATCGCCGATGCGGTGACCGTTCCGGTCATCGCATCCGGCGGCGTCGGCACGCTGGACCACCTGGTCGAGGGCGTGACCGAAGGTCATGCCAGCGCCGTTCTGGCCGCCAGCATCTTCCATTTCGGTATGCATACCATCGCCGAGGCCAAGGCCCACATGGCCGCCGCCGGCATTCCCATGAGGCTGACATGACCGCCCTGCACCGCCTGGCCGCGACCGTCCAGGACCGCAAGACCGCCGACCCCGACAGCAGCTGGACCGCCAGACTGCTGGCCAAGGGCCCCGAGAAATGCGCCGAGAAGTTCGGCGAGGAGGCCGTCGAGGCGATCATCGAGGCGGTCAAGGGCGACCGCGCCCGCCTGACCGCCGAGGCCGCCGACGTGATGTTCCACCTGCTGGTCATGCTGGCCGCGCGCGACATCACGCTGGAGGACGTCGAGGCGGAGCTGACGCGGCGCGAAGGCACCTCTGGCCTGGCAGAAAAGGCCGCGCGCCCCGGCGCCTGAGCGCGCAAAGCGCGACGGGACCCTTCCCCTTGGGCAGGCACAGGGGCTATAAGCCCTGCAATCGCCGCGCGTGGACGCGGCCCGACCAGAACACGTCAGAGGATGGCATGAGCAACGATTCCCACCACGACAAGCATCACGAGGGCGACGTGGCCTTCATCCGCTCGCTGGCCGAGCTGCTGAACTCCAGCGAGCTGAACGAGATCCAGGTCAAGCGCGAATATGGCGAGCATGACCGCCTGACGGTCAGCCTGACCAAGCAGGGCAAGCAGGTCGTCTATGCCCAGAGCCCAGCGGCGCCTTCCGCCCCGGCACCGCAGGCATCCGCCCCGGCGCCCGCCGCGGCCACTGCGCCCGCCTCTGCCGCGGCCAGCGCCGATCCGGCCAGCCTGCCCGGCGCCGTGACCTCGCCCATGGTGGGCACCGCCTATCTGTCGGCTGAGCCCGGCGCCGCGGCCTTCGTCACCGTCGGTCAGACCGTGGCCGAGGGCGACACGCTGATGATCGTCGAGGCCATGAAGACGATGAACCACATTCCCGCGCCCCGTGCGGGCACGGTGCGCCGCATCCTGGTCGATGACGGCAACCCGGTCGAATTCGGCACCCCCCTGATGATCGTCGAGTAAGCCCATGTTCGACAAGATCCTCATCGCCAACCGGGGCGAGATCGCGCTGCGCGTGATCCGCGCCTGCCGCGAGATGGGCATCGCATCGGTCGCGGTCCATTCGACCGCCGACGCCGACGCGATGCATGTCCGCATGGCAGACGAATCGGTCTGCATCGGTCCGCCGTCTTCGGCGCAATCCTATCTGTCGATGCCGGCGCTGATTTCGGCCTGCGAGATCACGGGCGCGCAGGCGATCCACCCGGGCTACGGCTTCCTGTCCGAGAATGCGGGTTTCGTGCAGATGCTGGAAGATCACGGCATCACCTTCATCGGTCCGCGTGCCGAACACATCCGCATCATGGGCGACAAGATCACCGCAAAGGACACGATGAAGGCGCTTGGCGTGCCCTGCGTGCCCGGCAGCGACGGTGGCGTGAACGACGTGGAACAGGCCAAGGCGGTCGCGGCCCAGATCGGCTATCCGGTCATCATCAAGGCCACGGCGGGCGGCGGCGGTCGCGGCATGAAGGTCGCCGAGAATGAGGCGGGCCTTGAGGTCGCCTTCCGCACCGCGCGGTCCGAGGCCAAGGCAGCCTTCGGCAATCCCGACGTCTATCTGGAGAAATACCTCCAGCGGCCGCGCCATATCGAGATCCAGGTCTTCGGCGACGGCAAGGGCCGCGCCGTGCATCTGGGCGAACGCGACTGCTCGCTGCAGCGCCGCCACCAGAAGGTGCTGGAGGAGGCCCCCGGCCCCGCCATCACCGCCGAACAGCGCGCCCGGATCGGAAAGGTCTGCGCCGATGCCGTCGCCAAGATCGGCTATTCCGGCGCCGGCACGATCGAATTCCTGTTCGAGGACGGAGAGTTCTACTTCATCGAGATGAACACCCGCCTGCAAGTGGAACATCCGGTGACCGAGGCGATCTTCGGGGTCGATCTGGTGCGCCAGCAGATCCGCGTCGCTGCCGGCCTGCCGATGGAGTTCCACCAGGAGGACCTGGTGATCAACGGCCATTCGATCGAGGTGCGGATCAATGCCGAGAAGGTGCCCAGCTTCTCTCCCTGCCCCGGCAAGATCACCCAGTATCACGCCCCGGGCGGTCTGGGCGTGCGGATGGATTCGGCGCTGTATCAGGGCTATTCGATCCCGCCCTATTACGACAGCCTGATCGGCAAGCTGATCGTTCACGGTCGGGACCGGGACGAGGCGCTGGCCCGTCTGTCGCGCGCCTTGGGCGAACTGATCGTGGACGGGGTCGACACGACCGTGCCGCTGTTCCGTGATCTGCTGGCGGAACCTGACATCCAGTCGGGGAACTACTCGATCCACTGGCTGGAACGCTGGCTGGCCCGGCATTACGCGTAAGGGCCCGATGCTGACGCCTGCGCAGTTGCTGACCGGTTATGCGCGCGGCGTCTTTCCGATGGCCGAAAGCGCGGATGACGACCGCCTGTACTGGTTCGACCCCCCGATGCGGGGGGTCCTGCCGGTGGGGGGCGTCCATGTCGCGCGCTCTCTGCGGCGAGACCTGCGGCGTGGTGGATGGTCCGCGCATCTGGACGGCGATTTCGCAACCGTGGTCGCCGCCTGTGCCGACCGCGAAACGACGTGGATCAACGCTCCGCTGGCGGACCTGTACCAGGCGCTGCACGGCGCGGGCCATGCGCACGCCATCGAGATCCGCCATGACGGGGCCTTCGCGGGCGGTCTGTTCGGCGTGACCCTTGGGGGGGCGTTCTTCGGCGAATCCATGGTTTCGGCCCGCGAGAACGGATCGCGGATGGCGCTGTGGTGGCTGTCGACGCACCTGAAGCGATGCGGCTTCACCTTGTTCGACACGCAGTTCCTGACGCCGCATCTGGCCCGGATGGGTGGGATCGAAATTCCGCGCAAGACCTATCACACGCGGCTGACCGCGGCTCTCCGCCGCAAGGCCGACATCCGTGCGGCGCCACTGCTCTCAGCAGAGATGCTGGCCGCTCAGCCCTGACAGGACATGACCCAGACATCGTAGCGCGCGTCATCCAGCGCCGACAGCGCGGGCGAGCTGGCGATCATCCAGCCGCTAAAGACCGTCGCGTTCTGCCGCAGGTCGGTGATGGTCAGCTGCGCGAAGGCGTCAGAGCTGGGATCGCCTGCAGGATAGCGGCATTCGCCCAGCCTAATCTCCAACCGCCCGTAACGGACGGCCTGACCGATCTGAAGCGGCAGGTCCGTCGTCCGCCCCGACACCTTGTCCAGACCCCGCAGCATCGCGCCCTGTGCGCGCACGGTGTCCTGCGCGGCCAAGGGTGTTGCCATCAGCATCAGGCAAAGCGCGGCGCGAATCATGGCACGGACTCATCGGCCGATTGGCTGTCGACGAATTTCAGCATCAGCTGCAGCAAACTGACCGCACCCTGCACATCCTCGATCTCGTCCCCGGGGGCAAGATTGTCCATCGCGCCGCCGGGCTGCAGCTGAATGTACGCGCCGCCCAGAAGGCCGTCGGACTGAATGAGCGCGGCGCTGTCCGTAGGCAGCACAATGTCGTCTGGGATCGTCATGACCGCATCGGCCAGATAGGTCTGCGGGTTCAACCGAACCTCACTGACGCGGCCGATACGAACACCGGCCAAACGGACCTCTGTCCCGACCGCGACCCCGTCGACATCCGGAAAAGATGCGATCAGCGGATAACCCGATCCGCCGCCCCACTGCCCCTGCGCCGCCCAAGCAAGAAAACCCGCGGCGACCGCAAGGACGACGCCACCCGCGATCAGTTCGGCACGCGCCTCGGTCCCATGGGCGATGTCGGCGGACATGCTATTCCGGGCGCCACGCGTCATAATCACTGCGCACCGCAGGTGCCGCGCGATACAGCGACCCGGCCGGCACATAGGCGCCCGGCGTGCCGGTCAGGTTGGCCTGGTGCGGCTGTTCCCACGCCTTGCGCGGGACGGCCAGTTCGGTCGGCGCCTCGTTCCAGGTGTGGTGCAGCCAGCCGTGCCATTCGGGCGAAATCTGACTGGCCTCGGATTCGGATTTATAGATGACCCAACGGCGCTTGCCGTCCTTGGTCTTGTAGAAGATGTTTCCGGCCGCGTCCTCGCCGACCTTCACGCCGTTGCGCCAGGTCCAGAACTGAGTGTTCAGCGTCTGGCTGTTCCACCAGGTCAGAAAGCGCAGCAGGAACGACATCGGCAGGACCCTCAACGATCAGTTTTGCCCTTGGGATATGCCCCAGTTTCCGCGCAAGGTCCAGCCTTGCGCGGATGCCCCGATCACCCGGCCGAGGCGGTTTCCTTCTTGGGATCGACATGGATCAGCAGGGGCTTGGCAGTGGGGTTGTCCACGGCCTCGTCGTTGACCACGACCTCCTGAACGCTGTCCAGTCCGGGCAGTTCGAACATGGTGTCCAGCAGGATCTCCTCCATGATCGACCGCAGACCGCGAGCACCGGTCTTGCGCTTGATCGCGCGCTTGGCGATGGCGGTCAACGCGTCGTCGGTGAAGGTCAGCTGAACGCCCTCCAGGTCGAACAGGCGCTGGTACTGCTTAACCAGGGCGTTCTTCGGCTTGGTCAGGATGATGATCAGCGCCTCTTCGTCCAGGTCGGTCAGGGTCGCGATGACCGGCAGACGTCCGACGAATTCCGGGATCAGGCCGAACTTCAGCAGATCCTCGGGCTCCAGTTCCTTGAACAGCTCGCCAACGCCCTGATCACCCGTTTCCTTGACCGAGGCGCCAAAGCCCATCGCCGTGCCCTTGTTGCGCTGTGCGATGATGCGGTCCAGACCGGCAAAGGCGCCGCCGCAGATGAACAGGATGTTGGTCGTGTCGACCTGCAGGAACTCCTGCTGGGGATGCTTGCGCCCGCCCTGCGGGGGAACCGAGGCGACCGTACCCTCCATGATCTTCAGCAAGGCCTGCTGCACGCCCTCGCCGGACACGTCACGAGTGATGGACGGGTTGTCCGACTTGCGGGTGATCTTGTCGACCTCGTCGATATAGACGATGCCGCGCTGTGCCCGTTCGACGTTGTATTCGGACGACTGCAGCAGCTTCAGGATGATGTTCTCGACATCCTCGCCGACATAGCCCGCCTCGGTCAGCGTGGTCGCGTCCGCCATCGTAAAGGGCACGTCCAGAATGCGCGCCAAGGTCTGCGCCAGCAGCGTCTTGCCGCAGCCGGTCGGCCCGATCAGCAGGATGTTCGACTTGGCCAGTTCGATGTCGGTCTTGGAGCCGTGGTTCAGACGCTTGTAATGGTTGTGCACGGCCACGGACAGCACGCGCTTGGCATGCTCCTGCCCGATGACGTAATCATCCAGCACACCGCAGATTTCCCGCGGGGTGGGCACGCCGTCGCCGGACTTCAGACCGCTGGTCTTGGTCTCTTCGCGGATGATGTCCATGCACAGTTCGACGCATTCGTCGCAGATGAACACGGTCGGTCCCGCAATCAGCTTGCGGACCTCGTGCTGGCTCTTGCCGCAGAAGCTGCAATAGAGCGTGTTCTTGCTGTCGCTGCCGGACTGGTTCGCCATCGTCCATTTCCTTGACTGCCGTCCCGCAAGGACGCGGGGCGGGCGACGGCGGGATCGGGTTTCCGCGCGCCGCATCTTCGGGTTTCCGCGGCGGATCGGCCGCCGCGGGTCATTCACGCCATGTTACGGGCCAGTCCGGCCCGTCACAATCCCCATCAAAGCTATTTCTTCTCCGGTATGGCCTTGCCGCGCGGAGCCACGACCTCGTCGATCAGGCCCCAGTCCTTCGCCTCGTCCGCGGTCATGAAACGATCGCGCTCCAGCGCCGCCTCGACCTCGGTCAGAGATTTGCCGGTGTGATGGACATAGATCTCGTTCAGGCGACGC
The DNA here is from genome assembly GCF_024105395.1 of Paracoccus sp. 08. Lineage (NCBI taxonomy): Bacteria > Pseudomonadati > Pseudomonadota > Alphaproteobacteria > Rhodobacterales > Paracoccaceae > Paracoccus > Paracoccus sp. 08. The sequence goes on from NZ_WEKR01000001.1 coordinate 86,034, forward strand.
TTCAGCTTTTCGGTTTCGCGCGCGTGGATCAGGATGTCGGTGGCCTGGCCCTGGTATCCGCCCGATGGCTGGTGGACCATCACCCGGCTGTTCGGCAGCGAATAGCGCAGACCCGGCTCTCCGGCCGCCAGAAGCAGCGAACCCATGCTGGCCGCCTGCCCCACCACCAGCGTCGAAACGCGCGGCTTGATGTACTGCATGGTGTCATAGATCGACAGACCCGAGGTCACGACACCGCCGGGACTGTTGATATACATGCTGATATCCTTGGACGGGTTCTCCGCCTCAAGGAACAGCAACTGCGCGCAGATCAGCGTCGACATCCCGTCGTGAACGGGACCCGAGACGAAGATGATGCGCTCCTTCAGCAGACGCGAGAAGATGTCATAGGCCCGTTCCCCGCGCGAGGTCTGTTCGACCACCATCGGCACCAGGGTGTTCATGTAGAATTCTGCCGGATCGCTCATCTTCTGTCCTTGCCTGTTCGCCCCTGTCCCCGCGATTCGACCGGGCACTTGTCCCTGTCTTACCCGCGAAGTGTTGACAGAGTCTTAGTAACGGGCAAGGACAGCCGCAAGGGATGGAACGCAAATCGCCCCCGGCGGGCGGACAGGAGGCAGCCGTGAAGCTGATCGTGGGGCTGGGCAATCCCGGCGCGAAATATGCGGCCAATCGTCACAACATCGGGTTTCTGGCCTTGGACCGGATCGCCGCGGACCACGATTTCACCCCTTGGCGCGCCCGGTTTCAGGGCATGGCCGCCGATGGCCGCCTTGGCGAGATGCGCGTCACGCTGCTCAAGCCTCAGACCTTCATGAACCTGTCCGGCCAGTCCGTCGGAGAGGCCGCGCGATATCTGAAGCTGGCGCCCGCCGACGTCATCGTGCTGCACGACGAACTGGACCTGGCGCCCGGCAAGTGCCGCGTCAAGCAGGGCGGCGGGCATGCAGGCCACAACGGGCTGCGCTCGATCCACCAGCATATCGGCGCGGAATACGGACGGGTGCGGCTTGGCATCGGGCATCCGGGGCACAAGGACAAGGTCGCGTCCTATGTGCTGTCCGACTTTGCCAAGGCAGAGCAGGACTGGCTGGACGACCTGTTGCGCGGCATCTCGGACGGCGCCCCGGCGCTCGCGACCGGCGATGGCGGCCGGTTCCAGAACGCGGTGGCGAACCGCACCGCACCGGCGCGCAACAGCGGGACCGAGGCCCCGACCCCGAAACCCGCACCCCCACCGGCGCCGAAACCGGACCCCGCGCCCCAGCCCGTCACCCTGACCGACCGCCTGCGCGCGCTGAGCGACCGGTTCAAGTGACGGTCGCCGCGGCCTTTGCCCATCAGGCCCGCGCCTGTGCCGCGCTTGGATCACCGCTGACGGCACAGCTGTGCCGGACCCTGCCCCAGGTTCTGGCCGACGGACCGGTCGCGGACCGCGTGCTGGGCTGGACGGGCGATCCGTCCACCGCGGCGGATTCGCTGCCCCTGCGCCTGTGCGGGGCGCTGCATGCGCTGGTGTTGACCGGGCAGGCCTCTGACCTTGCACGCGCCTATGACGGCGGCGTTGTGGACCCGGCCCTGCTGCGCCGCGTGCTGGACGATCATGCGGAAACCATCCTGTCATGGCTGGACAGCCCCCCGCAGACGAACGAGGTCGCCCGGTCCGCGGCCCTGATCGGCGCGGCACGGTTCCTCAGCGCGCTGTCACCCCTGCCGCTGCGGCTGCTGGAGCTGGGGGCGTCGGCCGGATTGAACCTGAATTTCGACCGCTATTACCTGGGTACGGGGGAAACCGGCGTGGTGCTGACACCCGAATGGCGGGGCGCGATGCCGCAGGGGTCGGTGACGGTTGCCAGCCGTCGCGGGGTCGACCTGAACCCGCTGGACCCGGATCGCGACGGGCTGCGACTGATGGCCTATTGCTGGGCCGATCAGCATGACCGCATGGCGCGCCTGCGGGCGGCGCTGGACCTGGCCCGGCGGGACCCGCCGCAGATCAACCGTGGCGATGCGGGCGCCTGGCTGGCCGACCGCTTGGCCAAGCCGGTGCCGGACCGGCTGACGCTGGTCTATCACACCGTCGCAGCCCAGTATTTTCCACCCGCGACGGTGCAGGCCTGCACTGACGCCCTGTCCCACGCAGGCCGGACCGCGACCCCGTCGGCCCCCGTGGCCCATCTGCGGATGGAGGCCGATGGCGGCGAGGGCGCGGCGCTGGACCTGACGCTGTGGGACGGCACCCGGCGCGACTGGTCGCTTGGCCGCGCGGATTTTCACGGGCGCTGGATCGACTGGCAGCCGAAGCAGTTGTGACTTTCCCCGGCGCCCGGCTGCGCCTAGGCTGGGCGAAAAGGAGACTCCATGGACGCTTCGATCAATGTGCTGGGCGGCGTCTTGCAGCCCTGTTCGACCAAGCCGATGACCGGATTCTTTCGCAACGGCTGCTGCGACACCGGGCCCGAGGACCGGGGCAGCCACACGGTCTGCGTGATCCTGACCGACGAATTCCTGGCAATGTCGCGCTATCTGGGCAACGACCTGACGACCCCGCGGCCGGAATACGGCTTTGCGGGGCTGAAGGCCGGCCAGCGCTGGTGCCTGTGCGCCAGCCGCTTTCTGCAGGCGGCACAAGAATTCGCCGCGCCGACCGTGGTGCTGGAATCCACGCACAAACGCGCGCTGGAGATCGTGCCGCTGGAGCTGTTGAAGCGCCATGCCGGGACCGATGCGGACTAGGACGGCGATCCTGATCGCGGCGCTGGCCGCGACACCCGCCGCGGCCTTCGGCCCCGACCTTGCACCCATCATCCGCGCCGAAGACCGCATCCGGCTAGAGCAGGTCGATACGGTGGCCGGACGCACGCTGAGGGGCGCCCTTGCGCAGGGAACCCCGGACGATCTGGCCGTGCTGATGCAGGGTCTGGCAGGCCGCCCCCTGCCCGCCGATCAGGCCGCGGCCCTGCTGCCCGGCGACTGGTCGTGCCGGATGCTGAAGCTGGGCGGCGGGTTGCCTCTGGTCGTCTATCAGCCGTTCCGCTGTCGCATCGACACCGACGGCGGGTTCGTGAAACTGACCGGCTCACAGCGGATGCAGGGCATGATCGGCGATCTGGACGGGGCACAGGCCTATCTGGGCACAGGCTACATCGCCGGCGATACCGCCCCGCCCTATGCCGACCTGCCCGACAGCATCGACCCCGCCGCCACGCCGCAGCGCGTCCCCGAGGTCGGCATGGTCGAGGTCGTCAGCCCGACGCAGGCGCGCATCCTGATGCCCCTGCCGATGCTGGAAGCGGACCTGAACATCCTGCTGCTGACGCGCTGATCAGGTCTTCAGGTCCTGGCCCAGGTGCTTGGCGACGGTGAAGATGTCCTTGTCGCCACGACCGCACATGTTCATCACGATGATGTGGTCGGCGGGCAGGTCCGGCGCGATCTTGATCACATGGGCCAGCGCGTGGCTGGGCTCCAGCGCGGGAATGATGCCTTCCAGCGCACAGCACAGCTGGAACGCGCCAAGCGCTTCATCATCCGTGATGCTGACATATTCTGCGCGGCCGATATCCTTCAGCCAGGCATGTTCCGGCCCGATGCCGGGATAGTCCAGGCCCGCGCTGATCGAATGACCCTCCAGGATCTGGCCGTCATCGTCCTGCAGCAGATAGGTGCGGTTGCCGTGCAGGACGCCCGCGCGGCCGCCCGACAGGCTGGCGCAATGCTCCATCCGGTCGTCGACGCCCTTGCCCCCGGCCTCGACGCCGATGATGCGGACGTCCTTGTCGTTCAGGAACGGATAGAACAGGCCCATCGCGTTCGACCCGCCGCCGATGGCCGCGATGATCGTGTCGGGGAAACGCCCTTCGCGCGGCATGATCTGTTCGCGGACCTCCTTGCCGATGATCGACTGGAAGTCCCGGACCATCGCCGGATAGGGGTGCGGCCCCGCGACCGTGCCGATGCAGTAGAACGTGTCGCGCACATTGGTCACCCAATCGCGCAGCGCATCGTTCATCGCATCTTTCAGCGTGCCGCGGCCGCTGGTCACCGGGATCACCTCGGCCCCCAGCAGGCGCATGCGGAAGACGTTGGGCGACTGACGTTCCACGTCATGCGCGCCCATGTAGACCACGCATTTCAGCCCGAACCGCGCGCAGACGGTGGCGGTCGCCACGCCATGCTGGCCCGCGCCGGTTTCAGCGATGATGCGCGTCTTGCCCATGCGGATCGCCAGCAGGATCTGGCCCAGCACGTTGTTGATCTTGTGCGCGCCGGTGTGGTTCAGTTCGTCCCGCTTCATGTAGATCTTGGCGCCGCCCAGATGCTGGGTCATGCGTTCCGCGAAATAGAGCGGGCTGGGACGGCCCACGTAGTGCGTCCACAGGTCGTCCATCTGCGCCCAAAAGGACGGGTCGGTCTTGGCGCGTTCGTATTCCGCCTCCAGGTCCAGGATCAGCGGCATCAGCGTCTCGGACACGAAGCGGCCGCCATAGATGCCAAAGCGCCCCTGATCGTCGGGGCCGGAGGTAAAGCTGTTCAGCAGATCGTCGGCCATGGGATGCGCCTTTGGGTTATTTGCGTGTCTGGGCAACCGGAATGCCCCTTGCCCCCGTTCTAGCCGCCATCGCGCGCAGGGTGAAGCCCGTGCAGGCAGGCGGCCCGCGAAACCGCCCGATTTGCGCGCGACGTCGTGACGCGGACAGGTTTGGCGGTTGACGCCCGGCGGATGACGGTCAAAACCTGCGCCCGACACGCCACACCGGAGGGATGATGCCCAAGGCCCGCACCCTGTCGCTGAGCGATCACCACGTCGCCAGCGTCGCCCCCGCCGAGAGGCTGCTCTACAACCCCGCCTGGCGGATTCTGGAGGATGGCGACCTGGACGCGCTGGCCCTGCGGCTGACGCAGGGGCGGACGGGCCCGATACCGATCTTCGCCTATGGGTCGCTGATCTGGAATCCGGGCTTTGCGGTTCAGGACCGCCGCCGCGCCACGGCGATCGGCTGGCACCGTGATTTTTCGCTGACGTTGGACCATTTCCGCGGCACGCCGGAACGGCCCGGCCTGATGCTGGCGCTGGCATCGGGCGGCACCTGCGAGGGGCTGGTGCTGGACATCGCCGAAGGGACCGAGGTCGAATCCATGCGCGCCATCCTGCGCCGCGAACTGGTCGCGCACGAGCTGGCCGCGAATGCCTGCTGGATCCAGGTGCGCACCGATCGCGGGGTCGAATCCGCGCTGACCTTCTATGCCGATCCGGTCGACGCCCCCGTCGCGCGCCTTCCGGTCGAGGAGCAGGCGCGGCTGCTGGCGACCGCTGCAGGCGCTGCAGGATCGGGCGCCGAATATCTGCTGCGCACCGCGCGCGGACTGGCCGAATGGGGCATCGAGGACGATTACATCTGGACGTTGCAGCACCTAGTCGCCGAACGGATCGAGGCCGAGGCGGGCTTTGTGCCCCCGACTGGCCGCTAGCCCATCCCGCGCCCCTTGCGCCAGTGGCCGTGGGGATCGCGTCTACAGCGGCGACAGCAGGTGGCCGCCATCGGCCACTAGGACCGATCCGGTCATGAACGCCCCCGCGTCAGAGGCAAGCAGCAGCAGCGGCCCGGCCAGATCGCCGGCCTGCCCCAATCGCCGCTGTGGAATGCGGCGGATCTGGGCCTGGCCATGGTCGGTGGCAAAGAAATCGCGGTTGATGTCGGTCTCGACATAGCCGGGGGCCAATGCGTTCACGCGGATGCCGTTGCGCGCCCATTCCAGGGCGTGCTGTTTGGTCAGCTGGATCAGTGCGGCCTTGGACGTGGCATAGGCAGACACCCCCGCCCCCTGCCGCAGCCCCAGGATCGAGGCGACATTGACGATGGCCCCGGGCCGCCCCGCCTCGACCAGCCTTGCGGCCACCGCCACCGACATCCGCCGTGCCCCGTCCAGATTGACGCCCATCACTCGCGCCCAGTCCTGGTCGGACTGCTCCAGCGACGCACCGGGAATGGCAATGCCGCTGTTGTTGACCAGCAGGTCTACCGGAGCGCCGGCCCAGGCCTCGGCATCGGCCACGGCGCGGGCGACGCTGCCCGGGTCGGTTACGTCCAGCGCGATGGAATGGGCGTCAGACAGGCTGTCGGCCAGGGCCCGCATCGCATCGACGCGCCGCGCGGCCAGCACGACGCGCGCCCCCGCACCGGCCAGCGTTCGCGCGAATTCCGCGCCAAGCGCGCCCGATGCCCCGGTCACCAGCGCCACGCGCCCGTCCAGGCGGAAACGATCCATGCTCATGCGGGCTCCTCGGCGGTGGTGGGGTCGGCGATCCAGGCGCGCAATCGGGCAACTGCCAGCAGGCGGGCATGCAGATCGGCGTCATGGTCATGCGCACCCGTCCGGATCGCGGCCACATCGACGGTCACGTCCTGCGACGGGCGGGCCAGCTCTCGCTGCGCCATGGCCAGCGCATTGGCGGCCAGCAGTGCGTGGTATCGGGCATCCGGCCCGCCAGGGGCGATGTCCCGGCGCAGGGTCGCCTCGGCCTCTGCGATCAGGTCCAGTGCGTCGCTCATGCGGCCTCCGGCGCGGTCATCTGCAGCAGGCGGTATTCCAGCGTGTCGGCGATGCGCCCCGTCAGTGCCAAGTGCAGCGAGCGTTCGGCCCCGCTGTCGTGGCGGTCGCCCTGCTGGAGGGCGATCACGGCCCATCGGATATGGGCCATGACCTCCCACCACCGCACGCGGCCGGGGGTGGGGACAACGCCCCCGGCCGCGGCATAGCCCGACAGGACGGCCGCGCGGCTGGCGATGCCGCCACCCTCCAGATCGGGGCGCGAAAACCGCCAGCATTCCGCGCAGAACCACCCCAGATCGCAGGCCGGGTCCGACCAGGCGGCGAATTCCCAGTCCAGAACGGCCGTCAGCCCATCGGCATCGACCAGGAAATTGCCGGTGCGGAAATCCTGATGTGTCAGGGTCACCCTGTCGGGCGCCGGCGCGTGGCGTTCGGCCCAACGCAGCGCCCATTCCAGGCCTGGTCGCGGCGCGGGCCGCGCATCCAGCCAGCCGCGCAGCCCCGCCACCGCCTGCAGGGCCGGATCGGCGGGGCGCGGCCCCAGGACCCTTGCCAGCGCCTGGTCCGGATCGATCCTGTGGATCAGCGCCAGCTGGCGGCCCAGGTCGCGGCCCAAGGCCTCGCGGTCGCCGCCAAGCGTCGTGTCGCGCACGACCTTGGGGCCATAGCCGGTGCCGCCCACCCAGGCCATCGCCGCGAAGGGCGCGCCGATGACCGAGGCGTCGTCGCAGAAGCCCAGGGGTTCGGGCACGCGCACACCCGCGCGGTGGGCTGCGGCGATGATCGCATATTCCTCTGCCCGAGACCGGCTGGCGGCGATGGTGGCCGGGGCGTCGCGACGGATCACCAGGCGGCGCGACATCCCGTCCGCCGTGACCGTCACCGCCCAATTCTCCTGGATCGCGCCGCCAGACAGCTTGTCCGCGGCGGTGACCCGCGCGCCGGGCAGGTCCAGCGTCGTCGCCAGCCAGGCGTCAAGTGCGGCGTTATCCGTCAGGCTCATGCGCCCCAGCCCCAGAAGTCGTCCCCCTCGCGTGCATAGGCATCGGCCAGCACCATCCGGTGCACCTCGGAGGCGCCATCGACCAGCCGCGCCTGCCGGGCATAGCGATAGATCCATTCCAGCACCGTGTCGCGGCTGTATCCCCGCGCGCCGTTCAGCTGGATCGCCACGTCGGCGGCCTGATGCAGCGTGTCGGCGACATGCAGCTTGGCCATCGACACCTCCTTGCGGGCATGGCTGCCCTGGTCCAGCGCCCAGGCCGCATTCATCGTCAGCAGCCGCCCGATCTGAATGTTCAGCGCCACGCTGCCCAGCATCAGCCGCACCGATTCTCGGTCGGCCAGCCGGATGCCGAAGCCCTCGCGCGCATCGACATAGGCCTGCGCCTCGGCCACGCAGCGCTTGGCCAGACCCAGCCAGCGCATGCAGTGGGTCAGCCGCGCGGTGCCAAGCCGGATCTGCGTGACCTTCAGCCCGTCGCCCACACCCATTAGGCGGTTCTCGTCGGGGATCTCCAGCCCGTCGAATTCCAGCTCGCAATGGCCGCCATGCTCCTCGGGGCCCATGATGGCGATGCGGCGCAGGATCTTCCAGCCGGGCTGGTCGCGGTGGAACAGGAACGCCGTCAGATGGCGGCGCTTCTCGTCGGGATTGGGGTCGGTGCGCGCGATTAGGATGAAATGCGCCGCCCCCTCGGCCCCGGTGATGAACCACTTGCGGCCCGTCACGCGCCAGACATCGCCATGCCGCACGGCGGTCGTGCTGATCATGCCGGGGTCGGACCCGCCACCCGGCGCGGGTTCGGTCATCACGAAGCTGGACCGCACCTCACCCGCGACCAGCGGCGCCAGCCAGCGCGCCTGCTGATCGGGGGTGCCCACGCGGGCCAGGATATCCATGTTCCCGTCATCGGGGGCCGCACAGTTGAAGACCGCGGGCCCGAAGATCGAGCGGTTCGCCTCCTCGTACATCACCGCGCGGCCGGTGACGGGCAGGCCCATGCCGCCCAGGGCCTGCGGCACCTGCGGGCACCACAGCCCCGCCGCCCGCGCGCGCGCGCGCAGCGCCTGCAGGGGCGCATCGGCGATGTTGTCATGATCGTCCCAGTTGGCGCGGTCAGCCTCGACCGGCAGGATATGGGTGTCGACGAAATCACGGGTACGGCGGCGGATGTCCTCCAACCGGGGGTCCAGGGTGAAATCGATCATGTCAGTCCTCTCCTCGCGCCATCCGCGTCCTGCCGGGGCCCACCATCCACCAGCCTCCGCGCGATGTCGATGCCGGGCGATCCAGACCCGGCGCCGCGTCAGATCAGCAGTTGCTGACCCAGGACGATCACGCGGCTGCTGGGCAGATGATAGAAGTCGGTGGCGTTCGCAGCGGATTTGGACAGGGACACGAACAGCGTCTCCTGCCAGGCGGGCAGTTCGCGCGTCTTGCCGGGGCGGAACGTGCGGCGGCTGAGGAAGAAGGACGTCGACATGATGTCGAAGCGCACGCCTTCCTTGCGGGCCAGGGTCAGCGCCTTGGGCAGGTTCGTCTCCTCCATGTAGCCGAAACACATGTCGATCCGGATGAAGCGGTCGGACAGGCGCGTCACCGTCAGGCGGTCGTTGTCGGCGACATAGGGGCGCGTCGCCACGGTCACACAGACGATGATGTTCGTCTCGTGCAGGACATGGTTGTGCTTGAGGTTGTGCAGCAGCGCGGCCGGCGCGATGTCGGGTTCGGCGGTCAGGAAGACGGCGGTGCCGGGCACCTCGACCAGCCGGTCAGACCTGGCCAGCATCTCGATCAGCGCGGCCATCGGGGTGGCGCTGCGCCGGGCCTGGGCCTGGACGTGACGGGTGCCGCGGATCCAGGTCCACATCAGCACGATCATCACGGCGGCCATCATGATCGGCACCCAGCCCCCGTTCGGGATCTTGATCGCGTTCGATCCCAGGAACAGCAGTTCCAGCGCCAGCAGCGGCGTGACCACCACGGCGACCACCATCAGGGGCCAGCGCCAGACCCGCAGGAACACGACCGAGGCCAGGATGGTGGTGATGACCATGTCCCCCGTCACCGCGATGCCGTAGGCCGCGGCCAGGTCCGAGGACGATCCGAACACCACCACCAGCACGACCACGCCGATGGCCAGGATCGCGTTGATCTTGGGCAGGTAGATCTGCCCCTCCTGGGTCTCGGAGGTGTGCAGGATCTCCAGCCGGGGCAGCAGGTTCATGCGCACCGCCTGCTTGATCATCGAAAACGCGCCCGAGATGACCGCCTGGCTGGCGATGACCGTGGCCATCGTCGCCAGGATCACCAGGGGCAGCAGCGCCCAGGGCGGCGCCATCAGGAAGAACGGGTTCGTCACCCGGTCGGGATGGGCCAGGATCATCGCCCCCTGCCCCAGATAGCTGAGCGTCAGGGCGGGCCAGACCAGCAGCACCCAGGCCATGCGGATCGGGCGACGCCCGAAATGGCCCATGTCGGCATAAAGCGCCTCTCCTCCGGTGACGGCCAGGAAGACCGATCCCAAGACGATCAGCGAGGCCAGCTTGTTCGTGACCAGGAACGCCCCGGCATGCACGGGGCTGAGCGCGCGCAGGATCGACCAGTCGTCGCCGATATGGGACAGCCCCATCACCGCCATGACGACGAACCAGCTGACCATGATCGGCCCGAACAGGATCGACACCGCCCCCGTGCCCCACCGCTGGACGATGAACAGCCCGGTGATGATGGCCAGCGTGACGGGCACCACGTAGGGGCCGAAGGCGGGCGCCACGATGGTCAGCCCCTCGACCGCGGACAGGACCGACATGGCCGGCGTGATGATCGCGTCCCCGAAGAACAGCGATATGCCGATCATTCCCAGCACCATCAGCCAGACGGGCCGCTTGCCCAGTGCCTGCTGGATCAGGGTCACCAGGCTCAGCGTGCCGCCCTCGCCCCGGTTGTCGGCGCGCATGATCAGGGCGACGTACTTGAAGCTGACGATCGAGATCAGCGTCCAGATCAGCAGCGAGATCACCCCCACCACGTCATCGGGCGACAGCCCGTCGCGCGACGCGGCATGCAGCGATTCGCGCATCGCATAGATCGGAGAGGTCCCGATGTCGCCATAGACGACCCCGATCGCCCCCAGGACCAGCCCGCCCAGGTTGCTGGAACCATGCTGCCCCGCGGTGGGAAGATCGGACAGGTGCGCCGATGCGGCGGCAGGTTGCGCCGGACCGTCGGGGGTGACGTGATCGCTCATGTGTCGACAACTCTCTTGGCAGCGCCGTGGCCTGCAGGCGCTGCCGCCTCTAGCAGGCACGCGTCGCATTGAGAAGAACGGCCCGCGTTCATCTGACATCCACGAAGGCGATCACGTCAAACCCTAGCCCGGCAAGACCGGCACCATGCGTGCCGCCTGCCCATCGTTCAATCAGAACGGCACGATTCTGCCAAGCCGGATCGGGTGGCAGGTTCGATCTGTCGTTGGGTCACATCGTTAGGGGCCGAATCACGCCTGTCCCCGGCGCGACGCGTGCAGGCATAGCCGGACGTCGTCCGACTGCCAAAGATGCCAAGGAAAGGTAAAGCCTGTGCAGGACCTGCGAACAACTGATTCTAGGAATTGAGACGTACGGCGATTCAATAGGTTCAAAGCGATCTTATTGACCGCAAAACTGAATAGACTGTTCAGAAAAGGAATAATGCGCGCAGCATGCAATGCTTCGCAATTGAATGGTTTTTATAGGGCACTGAACTGGTAGCTACTCTCTGATTCCGCAGTTCGATCGCAGTTGCGGGTGTTAGCATGTTCTCCCGCAAAATAAGCGGATGACAACCCACTCACCGCCAAAGCTCAAACCACGAAGAACAGCGATGCTACGCTGCAGCATTGCATCCGTCGCGAGCCACTGCTTGCCCTAGGACTGGTCCTAAAACTGCGTGGGCCCAGGCTACAACACTGGAAGAAGGCGGCTGCCCTGGGGGCCTCGCGTCATGCCGAAACTCCCGCGTCGGTCTGTTCCCGCTTCCCATAGAACACCACCTAGTCCCTTGGTTGGTGCTCTGTACTTTTCTCGGGCAAGTCCCAGCATGGTGACGGCGATCGAAATGGCGGCGCTCACTTCTGCGGTACAGGCCGCTGGCGGTGACCAGCGGTCGGACGCGGCCGGAGATAGCGCGAGATCTGGGCATTGAGCTATCGCCGCTGACGCGCTGGCTGAGCCAAAAGCGCGATGAAATTGAACCAGGTGAGGCACCATTCGATCTGCATGCCGAGTTAAAACGTCTGCGGCAGGAGAATGCGGTCCTGAAGTATTTGAGCCGGATTGACCTGCCCCCCCGGAACGTCCCTCGGTTTAATGTAGAGTTTGCTTCATCACGAAGGAGCAGACGACATGAGAAAAAGCCGCTTCACCGAGGCGCAGATCATTGGGATGATCAAGGAGCAGGGTCGACGTACTGCGTCGACGGAATGGCGACGGCGGATGTCTGTCGTCGGCATGGTCTCAGCCGGGCGACGTTCTACAAGCTCAAGGCCAAGTATGGCGGCATGGACGTGTCCGATGCCCAAAGGCT
>NZ_WEKR01000008.1:0-111366 GCF_024105395.1 Paracoccus sp. 08
TGAGCAGAGCGGGCAATGTCTGGGACAACTCGGCGATGGAAAGTTTCTTCTCAACGCTGAAAACTGAACGCACCGCCCGAAAAGTGTATCGGACCCGAAATGAAGCCCGCGCCGATATCTTCGACTACATCGAACGCTTCTACAACCCGCGGCGGCGCCATTCGAAACTGGGCTATCTCAGCCCCATGGAGTTCGAGGCCCGCGCTATGCTAGCTTAACCTGCTGCCCACAAAACCGGTAGCAGCTCACAAAGGAATATCCCGTGGCCGGACGGCTTGACGGAAAAGTTGCGATCATCACCGGCGCGGGCTGCGTAGGACCAGGTTGGGACAACGGACGCGCAGCCTGCGCAATCTTTGGTCGCGAGGAGGCACGCATCTTTGCCGTGGATATGCGAGAGAATATGATGGCGGAAACCGTTGCTCGAACCTAGGGAACGGGAGCCGAGATCGCGACCCACACCTGCGATGTCACCGACAACGATGCCCTGGCCCGGATGGTTGCCGCCTGCGTAGAGCGGTTTGGGCGTGTCTACAATCCTGGTGAACAACGTTGGTGGTTCGGCCAAGGGCGGTGCGGTAGCCCTGCCCGAAGAGAACTGGGATCGCCAGATGGAAGTCAATCTGAAAACTGTCTTCCTGACCTGCAAGCATGTCATCCTGCACATGGAAGGACAGGGCAGCGGTGCGATCGTGAATACCGCGTCGACATCGGGGCTGAGGTTCACGGGAGCGGCGCAGGTGGCCTATGCGGCAGCAAAGGCGGGCATCATTCACTTCTCCCGCGTTTCGGCTGTGGAATATGCGCCCAAAGGCATTCGCATCAATACCGTTGTGCCGGGCCAGATGCACACCCCGATGGTCTAAGCGCGGCTGGCCGGTCCAGCGCGCAGGCGGGGACGTCGAGGCGCTGTTGGAAGCGCGACAAAAGCGGATCCCCTTAGGCTTCATGGGCGACGGCCGCGATGCTGCTAATGCTGACCTTTCTTAGGCATCTGATGAAGCACGTTTCATCACTGGGACCGAGATCGTGGTGGACAGCAGTATGATCGCACGCTGCGACTGATACTTTGAACCTGCCCTGATTTATAGGTCATAACTTTAGGATAATGCGTTCGGGCAGGTACAGTGCTGGCAGGTTTGCATTGGTGAAGCGACTGTGCGCCAGCTGCACCGCGGCGAGTTTATGGAGGGTGCGCAGAATGTTGTGCTGATCGGTGGCCCAGGGACTGGAAAGACCCATGTGGCGACGGCATTGGGCTTCAGTCCATCGAACAGCACCGCCGGCGCGTCCGCTTCTTCTAGACTATCGAACTGGTCAATGCCCTCGAGCAGAAGAAGATAAGGGGCAAGGCCGGACAGATTGCCGAAAGTCTCAGCCGCCTCGATCTCGTGATCCTGGGCGAACTGGGCTATCTGCCCTTCAGTGCATCAGGCGGCGCTTTGTGCCGTCGGGAAAACAGTCCTCCGGACTGCTTTCTGATCCTTCTCCATCCATCTGCTGAGCAAACTCTGTGGGCGCACTAGCGTGGTCATTACCACGAATCTCAGCTTCAGCGAATGGGCAACGGTCTTCCGCGACCCCAAGATGACCACTGCGCTGCTCGATCGCCTGACCCACCGTTGTCACATCCTGAAGACCGGAAACGACAGCTTCAGGTTCAAGGCAAGCTCAGCCGCAGCGGCCACGAAAACGAAGGAGACAAACCATACCTTGACCCTTCTATTACCCTATATCAATAATCAGAGGTGGCTCACTTCTCGATGGGAAAACCCGATTCAGTTCTGGGTGGAAATTAACACCAAGTTGGAGCGAGGTAATTAGCCCTTCGAGGATTGGTCAAGCGTCCTGCATGACAATCTCGATTTTTCTGTGGAAAGCGTAAGTAGGCAAAAGTATGCAACGACCCCCTAGTTTCAAATTGTAGCGGTGAAGAGACCAGTACCAATGGATATTGCATTCTGAATATGCCGTGGCATAGCCATCGCGATTGAAGCGCGAGCGGATGTCATGGTGTGATGGCGGTCGGGGCAAGGGGGCGGGTATCCGATGCGACGGGAGGATGGGCCGCGCTCCGTGATCGGCAGGCCTGGCAATGCGCGGCGCATCTGGATCGCGCTGGTGGTCATGACGCTTTGTCTTGCCGTGGCTGTCGGCGGAAACGTCCTTCTGGCGCGATACTATATCGTCGCGACGGTGCCGCAGGGAGAGAACATCCTGCGGCTTGCCGTGTCGGGCCTTCGCGGAGAGCTGGCACGGTACGAGCGGTTGCCTGACCTCATGGACCGGAATCCCGTCCTGGTGCGTGCGCTGGCGCCGGATGCCGATCCGGTGCGGTTGGCCGCGGCGAACCTCTATCTGCGCCATCTGGCACGGTTGATGGGGCTGTCGGATGCCTATGTCATGGCGCCTGACGGCATGACCGTGGCCGCCAGCAACTTCGATCAGGCGTTCAGCTTCGTGGGCGAACGGTTCGACTATCGTCCCTATTTCACCGATGCGTTGGCTGGGGGGCAGGGGCGGTTCTCGGCGCTTGGGACGACCTCGGGCAAGCGGGGGTATTACTTTGGCCGGGCGCTCAGGGACCGGGGGCGGATCGTCGGCGTGCTGGTGCTGAAGGTCGACATGGATGCGATCGAGGACAGCTGGCGCGCCGCCGAATACGAGATGATCGTGACCGACGGCGAGGGGATCGTCTTTCTGGCCAGCCGCCGCGACTGGCAGTTCCGCTCGATCGCGCCGCTGACGCCCCGAACGCGGGCGCGCATCGCCGCCACCCGGCGCTATGATGACGAACCGCTGCTGATGCTGCCCCTGAGCGTGGCGGGCGAGGCCGCAGGTCATGACATCCGACGGCTGGAGCTGCCCGAGACGCGGCGCGAGTTCCTGACCGTCTCCGAGGCCATGCCCGAGGCCGACTGGACCGTGCATGTGCTGCTGGACACCGCACCTGCGCGACGGCAGGCGCTGATCGGCACGCTGGCGGCGCTGATGATCCTGGGCGTGGGGGTCGCGCTGCTGACCGCCTGGGCGCAGCGCCGGGCCCGCCTGCGCGAACGCCTGTCGATCCAAGCCGAGGCCCAGGCCCAGCTGGAAGGGCGCGTCGCCGCCCGCACTGCCGAGTTGGCGCAGCTGAACGCCCGCCTTGGCGCCGAGGTCACGGAACGTCGCGCCACCGAGGCCGAGTTGCGCCGCACGCAGCGCCATCTGGTGCAATCGGCCAAGCTGGCCGCCCTGGGGCAGATGTCGGCGGCCCTGTCGCATGAGCTGAACCAGCCCTTGGGCGCGGTGCGCAACTTTGCCGCCAATGCGGTGACCTATCTGGACCGCGACCGCGCCGCCGATGCGCGCCTGAACCTGACGCGCATCCTGTCGCTGACCGATCGCATGACCGAGATCGGCCGCACGCTGCGCAACTTTGCCCGCAAGCCCAATGCCCAGCTGTCCGACGTGGACCTGCATGACGTGCTGCGCGACGCGCTGGAGGTGATCGCCTGGCGCATCGACCGCCAGCCCGTCGCGCTGGTTGTCGATCTGCCGCCCGGTCCGCTGATGGTGCGGGCGGGGCCGGTGCGGTTCCAGCAGGTGGTGGTGAACCTGGTCGCCAATGCGCTGGACGCGCTGGACGGCCGCCCCGACGGCGCGATCCGCATCGAGGGGCGGCGGACGGACGGGCGCGTCCTGCTGACCGTCAGCGACAACGGCCCCGGCATCGCCCAGGGGTTGGAGGACCGCATCTTCGATCCGTTCTTCTCGACCAAGGGGGTGGGCAGCGGGCTGGGGCTGGGGCTGTCGATCTCTTTCAACATCATCAAGGATTTCGGAGGCGAATTGCGCATTCTTCCCAGCGACCGCGGCGCGGCCTTCCGCATCGACCTGCCCGAGATCGCGCCATGATCGCGGGCCGCATCCTGCTGGTCGATGACGAGCCCGACATGCGCCTGTCGACCGCCCAGGCCCTGGAGCTGGAGGGGTTCGAGGTCGAGGAGGCCTCCGATGCCCAATCCGCGCTGGACCGGGTGGGCTTCGGCTTTGCCGGCATCGTGGTGACCGACATCCGCATGCCGGGCATGGACGGCCTGACCCTGATGAGCCGCATCCGCGAGATCGACGTGGACATCCCGGTGATCCTGGTGACCGGGCATGGCGACATCCAGCTGGCCGTACGGGCGATGCGCGAGGGGGCCTATGATTTCGTCGAAAAGCCATTCGACGGCGCGCAGCTGGCCGAGATCGCGTCCCGCGCGATGGATTACCGCCGGGTCGTGCTGGAGAACCGCGTGCTGCGGGCGGCGGCAGGGCAGGCCGACGACCTGGAGACGCGGCTGGTCGGGCGGTCCAACGTGATGATCGACCTGCGCCGCCGCCTGCGCACCATCGGCCCGACCGAGGCCGACGTGCTGATCGTCGGAGAGACCGGCACCGGCAAGGAGGTCGTGGCCCGCGCGCTGCACGACCTGTCGCCGCGCGCGGGGCGGCCCTTCATCGCCATCGATTGCGCGGCGCTGCCCGCGTCGCTGATCGAATCGGAACTGTTCGGCCATGAGGCGGGCGCCTTTCCCGGCGCCCTGCGCCCCCGTTATGGCAAGTTCGAACATGCCCGCGGTGGCACCATCCTGCTGGACGAGATCGGCTCGATGCCCCTGGAAGTGCAGGGCAAGCTGCTGCGCGTGGTCCAGGACCGGGTGATGTTCCCCCTGGGCGCGGATGAGGGGCGGGCGCTGGACGTGCGCTTCATCGCGACCTCGCGCCAGCCGCTGGAGGAGGAGGTCGCGGCGGGGCGGTTCCGCGCCGATCTGCTGTACCGGCTGAACGTGGTGACGCTGACCATGCCGCCTTTGTCCGCGCGGCGCGAGGACACCCAGCTTCTGTTCATCAAGCTGGTGCAGGAGGCCGCCGCCCGCCACCGCCGCGCCGCCGTGGCCGTGCCCCCCGCCCTGCTGGCCGAGATCGCCGAACGCGCTTGGCCCGGCAATGTCCGCGAATTGCGCAACGCCGCCGACCGTCACGCCCTGGGCATCGCTCTGCAGCCGGCCGAGGATCGCAGCCCTGAACAGCAGCGCCTGGCCCACCGGGTCGCGGCGTTCGAACGCGACGTGATCGTGGCGACCCTGGCTGCGCATGGCGGGCGGCTAAAGCCGGTCTATGAATCGCTTGGCCTGTCGCGGAAGTCGCTTTACGAAAAGATGCAGAAATACATGATCGACAAGACGCATTACGTCGATGCGGGCGACGATCCGGACCCGTGATGGGGGGATTTCCACCCACGCGATGACGCCGATGTTACCGAATCCACCCATCGCCGCGACTAGGCGGCGCTTTTCCCGCGCGCCCGGCGCATGGCGGCATTGCGTGCAGGGCATGGCATGGCCTAGCTGAAGGGGCTTTGTCGGGCCGCCACGCGCAAGACGTGCGGCCCCGGAAAAATCTGGGAGGATTTTCATGCGTTTGATGACCGTCGCCGCGACCGTCGCGGCCACCTTCAGCCTGTCGCCCGCCTTTGCCCAGGACGACCGCGCCGACTGGCCCAGCAGCCTGACCATCGGTACCGCCAGCCAGGGCGGCACCTATTTCATCTATGGCACCGGTCTGGCCGGACTGATCAGCCAGAACCTGGACCTGAACGCCTCGGGCGAGGTCACCGGCGGCCCGGTGCAGAACGCTACCCTGGTCGAGACCGGCGACCACCAGATCGGCCTGGTCACCATGGGCCCCGCCTACGAGGCCTGGACCGGCAACAGCGAACTGGCGCCGGGGGTCGAGCACAAGGCCCTGCGCGCCCTGTTCCCCATGTATCAGACCCCGTTCGAGGCCGTGGCGCTGCAGTCGTCGGGCATCGCGGACGTCACCGACATGGCGGGCAAGCGCGTCTCGGTCGGACCGGCGGGCGGCACCGCCGCCACCTATTGGCCGCGCTTCTTCGAGGTGCTGGGCGTCGACGCGACCATCAGCTATGCTGGGGCCAACGACGCCACGAGCCAGGTCAAGGACGGCCTGATCGACGCCTTCGCCTTTGCGGCCGGCGTGCCGATCAGCGCCTTTGCCCAGATCGCGGCCGAGAACCCAGTCAACATCTTCGGCTTCACCGAGGAGCAGCGCGCGCAGATCCTCGAGGCGATGCCCGAAGTGGCCGCCTTCGAGGTGCCCGGCGGCATGTACCAGGGCTTCCCCGAGGGGCATGGCACGGTCGCCATGTGGAACTTTGCCGTCGCCCATCAGGACATGCCCGAAAGCCTGGCATATGAGATCACCAAGCTGGTGATGGAAGGCAACGAGGCGATGATGCAGATCCACGCCACCGCCGCCGAGACCCTGCCCGAGAACGTCGACAAGAACACCTTCCTGCCCTACCACCCGGGCGCCGTGCGTTACTTCGACGAGGTCGGGGTCGAGATCCCGGCTGAACTGCGCGGCTGAGCGCATTCTCCGGGGGCTGCGGCCCCCGGACCCTTTTCCCTTTCCCCCATGATCGGACCGACTGCCCGGACCCCGTCCGCGCGGTCCTTGCCGACGGAGACCCCTCATGTCAGTTGATGCTGCATCTGCGGCAGGGACCGGACCCGTCATCGCGCAGGGCGTCGATGACGAACCGATGGCCCCCAACCAGCGCGACCCCCGCGCCGGAACGGGTGTGCTGATCGCGGTCCTCTGCGCCGCCTATACGTTGTTCCACCTGTTCGTCATGGTCGTCTATCCGCTGGAGACCTGGACCTACCGCATGATGCATGTCTGCGGCGGCCTGATCATCGGCTTCCTGACCTATTCCGCGCTGACGCAGCGCAACGACGGCGCCACCACCCCCGCACGCCGCGGCATGGCCGAACTGGCCCTGCTGGGCGTGGCAGCCCTGGGCGTGGGCTATGGGCTGGCGGTCATCGCCTATGCCTGGGGCGCCTGGTGGCTGGCCGGGGTGGCGATGCCGCCGGCCTTCGGGTTCCGCACCTATGGCCTGCCGCTGGCCATCGGCACCGGGGCGGCCATCGTCGCGGGCTGGCTCTATTCGCCGCGGGACCGGTCGTGGATCTATCCGGGCGACCTGATCCTGTGCCTGGCCTCGATCGCGGTCCTGGGCTACATCCTGTTCGTCGTGGGCGCGCTGCGCATGCGGGCGGGCACGGCGATGGCGCAGCCGGGCGATCTGTGGGCCGCGGTCACCGGGGTCATGCTGATCCTGGAGCTGACGCGCCGCCTGACGGGCCTCGCGCTGGTGATCATCGTCGCGGTCTTCATCGGCTACAGCTTTCTGGGGCCCTGGCTGCCGGGCTTTCTGAACCATCGCGGCTATACGGCGACGCGGTTCTTTACCTACATCTTCACCGACCAGGGCATCCTGGGCGACCCGATCGCGGTCAGTTCGACCTACATCATCCTGTTCATCGTCTTTGCCGCCTTCCTGCAGGCGTCGAAGGTGGGCGATTACTTCGTGAACTTCGCCTTTGCCTGCGCCGGTCAGGCACGGGGCGGTCCGGCCAAGGTCGCGGTCTTTGCATCGGGCCTGATGGGCATGATCAACGGCACCTCGGCGGGCAACGTCGTGTCCACCGGCTCGCTGACCATCCCGCTGATGAAGAAGGTCGGCTATTCGCCGAAATCCTCGGCCGCGATCGAGGCCACAGCCTCCTCGGGCGGGCAGATCCTGCCGCCGATCATGGGCGCGGGCGCCTTCATCATGGCCGAGGTCACGGGCATCCCCTATACCGACATCGTCATCGCCGCGATCATCCCGGCGCTGCTGTATTTCGTGTCGGTCTACTTCATGGTCGACCTCCAGGCGCTCAAGCTGGACATGAAGGGCCTGCCCCGGTCCGAACTGCCGCAGTTCAAGGTGCTGATCCGCCAGGTGTATCTGTTCCTGCCGATCATCATCCTGATCTATACGCTGTTCGCAGGCTATTCCGTGATCCGGGCGGGTGCGATGGGCATGGCAGCGGCAGCGATGGTCAGTTGGCTGACGCCGCACCGCATGGGCCCGCGCCAGATCTTCAACGCGCTGGACATGGGCGCCAAGATGACCATCCAGATGGTCGCGGTCTGCGCCGCGGCGGGCATCATCGTGGGCGTCATCGCGCTGACCGGGGTGGGGGCGCGGTTCTCATCGCTGCTTCTGTCGATCGCGGATCAGAACCAGTATCTGGCGATGTTCTTCGCGATGTGCATCTCGATCATCCTGGGGATGGGCATGCCCACCACCGCCGCCTATGCGGTCGCCGCCGCCGTGGTGGCGCCGGGGCTGATCGCCCTTGGGGTGCCGGTGCTGGTCGCGCATTTCTTCGTCTTCTACTATGCGGTGATGTCGGCCATCACGCCGCCGGTGGCCTTGGCCGCCTATGCGGGCGCGGCCCTGTCGGGGTCAGATCCGATGAAGACCAGCGTCGAGGCCTTCCGCCTGGGCCTTGCGGCCTTCATCGTGCCCTTCATGTTCTTCGGCTCTCACGAGCTGCTGATGCAGGGCGAATGGATCGACATCATCCATGCGACCGCGACCGCGCTGCTGGGCATGTTCCTGCTGTCGGCGGGGGTGATCGGCTACTACTTCGGGCACGCGTCGATGGTGGTGCGTCTGGTGCTGATCGGGGCCGCGCTGTCGATGATCGCCGTGGGCTGGGTGACCGACCTCATCGGCCTGTCCGTGGCCGCCGCGCTGTTCCTCTGGCAGCGCCGGATGGTGACGCCCGCAACCCTGACGCATGGCCGCGCCGACTGAAACAAGGCTGCGGCCCCCGGATCGGGGCCGCAGCCGTCATGGCGGCCAGGTCACCTGTGCGTCCAGCACTGCCGTTCACTCTCTGGCACGCGCCAGCAGTTGCACGATCAGCTCCCGCGTCGCTTCCGCACGGACCGGGTTGGGATAGTTGCGGTTCGCCAGGACCACGACGCCGATCCGTTCGGATGGCACCATCGCGACGTAAGAGCCAAAGCCGTTGGTCGCCCCCGTCTTGTTCAGATAGACGTCCCCCTCCAACTGGCGCGCGTCGACCTTGGTCATGGGTTGCGGCGACATCGCCATGTCCGGCGAATTTCCGGCCGCCAGCGCGGCAGCATCCACGGGCCAGGGATACCCTTCCCAGATCATGGCCTGCGCGTAATGGGCGGTGTCGTAGTCCGACCGGCGCGTCCGGGCCAGCGCTGCCGTGATCTCGCCCTCCAGGGTAAGATTGTCCAGATGGGTGTCCAGGAAACGGGTCATGTCGGTCACCGACGACTTGATGCCATAGGCCTCGGCATCCAGCATGCCGGGGTTGACGCGGATCGGGCTGTCGTCGGTTCTGGAATAACCGAAGGCATAGCGCGCCATCTCGGCGTCGGGGACATCGACGAAGGTGCTGTCCAGCCCCAGTCCGGGAAGAAGGTCACGCGCCAGCGCATCCGTGTAGGTCGTCCCGAACTGCTCTCCCGCGATCAGCCCCAAAAGGCCGATGCTGACATTGGAATAGGCGCGCAGCGTGCCGGCCTCGCCCTGCGGCGTCCAGGCGTTCAGATAGGTCATCAGGCCGTCCATGTCCGTGACCGCGTCGGGCACCTGCAGGGGCAGGCCACCCGTGGCATGGGCGGCAAGGTCGGCCAGCGTCACCGCATCGAAGGCGCTGCCCGCCAGCGCAGGCATCCGGGATGACACCGGGTCCTGCAGGGACAAAAGGCCGCGCTGTTCCGCAAGGGCTGCCAGGGCCACGGTGAACAGCTTGCTGTTCGATCCCAACTCGAACAGCGTGTCGCAGTCGACAGCGCGCGATGCCGCGCGATCGGCCAATCCATCGGTGAAGAAGAACTGCTGTCCGTCCATCGTCACGCCGATGGCGATGCCGGGAATGTCGAACTCCTTGATGACGGGACGGAAGACGCCTTCGCTGATCTGCTGGAATGCCTGCTCGGTCAGCCCTTGGGCATGGGCGGGGGTGGTCAGCAGCACGGCTGCGACAGCTACGGTTCGGATGATGGTCATGGGATTCCCTCTGGCGTCGGCACGGCGTCGCGACATAATTTAATTTTGCCAGCCAGAGCTATTGTGATCGTGCATGGGCATCAAATCATGGTTTCTTGCCCTATCGTTGAGAAATTCTAATGGATGCGTGATGGATCGGCCCAACATCCCCCTGAATGCGCTGCGGGCCTTCGAAGCCGCGGCCCGGCACCTGACGCTGTCGAAGGCCGCGATCGAACTGTGCGTGACGCAGGCGGCGCTCAGCCACCAGATCCGCAACCTCGAGGAACGCCTTGGCGTGGCCCTGTTCCGGCGTGTGCCCCGAGGGCTGGTGCTGACCGAAGAGGGTGCGGCCCTGGCCCCGGTCCTGACCGGATCGCTGGACCTGATCGGCGCGACGCTGGACCGGTTCTCGGGCGGGCGCTATCACGAGGCGCTGCATGTGGGCGTGGTCGGAACCTTTGCGACGGGCTGGCTGATCCCGCGCTTGGCCGGGTTCGAGGCGGCGCATCCCGAGGTGGACCTGCGCATCTTCGCCAACAACAACCGCGTCAGCATTCCGGGCGAAGGACTTGACCTGGCCATCCGCTTTGGCGACGGGTCGTGGCATGGGCTGCAGGCCACCCGCATCATGGATGCGCCCCTGGCCCCCATGTGCGCCCCGGACCGCGCCAGGACCATGTCCGGCCCCCAGGCGATGCTGGAGCAGCCGCTGCTGCGTTCCTATCGGACAGGCGAATGGGAACGGTGGTTCGCGGGGCTGGGCCTGGCCTGCCTGCCCCTGCGGGGGCCGATGCTGGACAGCTCCATCGCCCTGGCGGACATGGCGGCGGAGGGGCACGGGATCGCGCTGCTGCCGCCTGCGCTTTTCGGCCACTGGACGGAACGCGGCCGTCTTGTGACCCTGTTCGACCATTCCATTGTCGCAGGCGCCTATTGGCTGACCCGCCTGCAGTCCAGGCCGGAAACCAGCGGAATGCGCAGCTTTCGAGAGTGGCTGTGCCGGGAGGTGGCGGATCAGCCGCCCGCGACGGGCTGACCGCCCCTGCGCGACCGATCACGTGCGGGGCAAAGCCGTCGTGTCAGTCAGTCCCATGCGACCTTCAGGGGTGGCAGGACGGCGATATCTTCGATGGCATAGGCGATGCCGTCCACCAGCAGGCCGTCGGGCATCTCGTACGCAAGCGGCTGGCATGCGATCTGCCTGAAGCCCAGCATCCGTGTCAGACCTGCGCTGGCCGTGTTGGGCGCGGCATGACCGGTCGTCACCAGACGTGCGTCCAAGGCCCCAAAGGCAGCCCGTATCATCGCGGGCGCCAACTCGGCCCCATATCCCTGGCGGCAGGCAGAGGACCGCACCCAGTAGGACAGTCGGAACTGGCCCCGCCGCCACTGCGGGATCAAATCGACGGCGCCGACACAGACGCCCGAGGCCCATGCAAGATAGGACAGCCGCTCGCGTCGTTGTGCAGCCTCCACCGCTTCCGCCAGCCGCTCTGATTGCCATCGGGCATCCCGTTCCTGTCCGGCGTTCCCCATCGTTCCGTGAAACCACGGCACCAATTCTGCATGACTTTCGCCCCTGGCCCGCGCCACCGCGGCGGCGTCATCAACGCTCGCGGGGCAAAGATCCAGCCGGGATGTCCGAACGATCCGCGGCAGGACATATGACGCGGGATCCTTCAGGCGCGCGTAGGGTGGGGGCATGCGCTTCTCGATGGTCTGCAAGCATGATCGTCGCCCGGATCGACAGACATTGGAATAAGACTGCCGTGCGCCGAATACGTGCCTGCATTCCCGACCAGATCGCGAACTGCTACAGGCGGGCTTGTCGTGGGCCGGACTGTGCCCCAGAAACGCATCGCGACCGTCCCGTTGGAAAGCACAATGTCATGCCCGCCCGCATCGCCCACCTGTCCCTGCTGGTCCCGGACTACGACGCGGCGCTCGACTTCTTCTGCCGGATCGGTTTCGAGTGCCGGGAGGATACTGAACTGGGCAACGGCAAGCGATGGGTGCGGATTGCGCCCCCGGGTGGCGATACCGAGATCCTGCTTGCCCGGGCCGTCGGAGACCGCCAGACCGCATCCATCGGAGAGCAGGGCGGCGGGCGGGTCTGGCTTTTCCTTGAGACGGACGATTTCGCGCGCGACTATCAGCGCCTCTAGGCCGCGGGCGTGACGTTCGAGACGCTTCCGCGCGACGAGCCTTACGGGCGTGTCGTCGTCTGGAAGGATCCCTGTGGAAATCGTTGGGACCTGATCGAAAATACCCGTTCCGACCGCGGCTGAAGTCCGCGTCGCGCCGGTATCCTCGATATGGATCGCGGGTCTCAGGACGGCGGCACCGGCGACGCGATCCTCGACACACCTGTTCGCCGCGGCCCTTCGCTACGGCCGATGATGTCGCACAAGCTGCCTTTCCCCCTCCGGCCATCACGAATCTTGCCCATCCGAGGCTGCGGCACGCCCGCGACCGCCGCCTGTTGGATCGTGCGCGTGATGCGCAAACGGAATGCCTTGGACAGCACCCGTGCCACGCGGTCCGTCCTCAAGTGACAGCGTCGAGGCCACTAGGGCGGGCATAGCAAAATTGCCGGTGCTTCCCGCCGCATGGCGCCAAATTCATTGCCCGGAAAGCACAACCGCGTCAGGGGGGCCGGCAGTGCAGCAATCAAACCCCACCGACCGTCAATGCAGGAACAGGCGGCGGTGCCTCACCCTCTGTGCACCCCTGACATCGGCCCAAGGTGCCACCCGTGACGCAGATGCGCCACAGGGGGGCGGGCGCGACATCGATGCCCTTGCGCGGCCGCGACCAGTAGGAGCACTATGATTCCAGACGACGATGGGTCCGGTCATGTGCCCGTGGTGCAGGCGGTGGCCGGTCCGAAACCGACATGCCCGCGGGGCGTGCCCCTGCCGTGAAAGGCCCCCGATGTTCGACAATGCAGATGCTATCCTGCTGGCCCGGATCCAGTTCGCCTTCACGGTCAGCTTCCACTTCCTGTTCCCCGCCTTCACGATCGGGCTGGCCAGCTTTCTGGCGGTCCTGAACGGGCTGTGGCTGTGGACAAAGGACCACAAGTACCTGGATCTGTTCCGATACTGGGTCAAGATCTTTGCCCTGGCTTTTGCCATGGGCGTCGTGTCGGGCATCGTGATGTCCTATCAGTTCGGCACGAACTGGTCCGCCTTTTCCGACAAGGCGGGGCCGGTCATCGGCGCGCCGATGGCCTACGAGGTCCTGTCGGCCTTCTTCCTGGAGGCCGGGTTCCTGGGGATCATGCTGTTCGGGCGCGACCGCGTTGGGCCCACGCTGCACATGATCGCCTGCGCCGCGGTGGCGTTGGGCACGGCGTTCTCGGCCTTCTGGATCCTGTCGGTCAACAGCTGGATGCACACCCCCGCAGGCTTCGAGATCGACCCCGAGACGGGGCAGTTCCTGCCCACCGACTTCTGGCAGGTGATCTTTAACCCGTCCTTTCCGTTCCGCCTGATGCACACGGTGACCGCGGCCTATCTGACCACGGCCTTCATCGTGGGGGGCGTGGCGGCCCTGCACCTGCTGCGCCATCGGCACCGCCGCGACAAGGTCAGCCCGGCCACGCGGACCATGTTCAGCATGGCGATGTGGATGGCCGCGATCTTTGCCCCGGTCCAGATCGTGCTGGGCGATTTCCACGGCATCAACACGCTGGAGCACCAGCCGGCCAAGGTCATGGCGATGGAGGGCCATTTCGAGAGCCATGACGAAGGCGCGCCGCTGTACCTGTTCGGCATCCCGAACCAGGACGAACAGCGCCTGGACTATGCCATCGGCATCCCCAAGCTGTCGTCCCTGATCCTGAAGCACGACCTGAACGCGCCGCTTGCGGGCCTGGACACCATCCCGCGCGAGGATCAGCCCCCCGTGGCCATCGTCTTCTGGTCGTTCCGCATCATGGTCGCGCTTGGCTTTGCCATGCTGGGGATCGGGGTCTGGTCGCTGTGGGCGCGCTGGCGGGGGATGCTGTTCGACAGCCCCATGCTGCACCGCGCCGCCCTTGTGATGTCGCCCGCGGGGCTGATCGCCGTGCTGGCCGGATGGGTCACGACCGAGGTCGGGCGGCAGCCCTTCACCGTCTATGGTCACCTGCGCACGGTGGACAGCGCCGCACCCCTGGACGCGGCCGCGGTGGGGGCATCGCTAGTGGCCTTCATCATCGTCTATTTCGCGGTCTTCGGGGCGGGGACATACTATATCCTGCGTCTGATGAGCCGCTCTCCGGCGAACAACGAACCGCGGCTGAAGGACGTGACCAACAGCCCGACGCGCACGGCGGGCACCACGCCCGCCCAGCAGCACCCGACCCGCAACGTCCAACCCGGAGAGTGACCATGCCCCTCGCAGAAGGCGTTTCGCTGGATCTGACCGTCATCTGGGCCTTCGTCATCGCCTTTGCGGTGCTGGTCTATGTCGTGCTGGACGGGTTCGACCTGGGCCTGGGCATGCTGTTCGCGGTCGAACCCGAGGGCGAGGACCGCGACATCATGATGAACTCGGTCGCGCCGGTCTGGGACGGGAACGAGACCTGGCTGGTCTTGGGCGGGGGCGGGCTGTTCGCGGCCTTTCCGCTGGCCTATGCGCTGATCCTGCCGGCGCTGTATGCGCCGATCATGGCGATGCTGCTGGCGCTGATCTTCCGCGGCGTCGCGTTCGAGTTCCGCTGGCGCACCAAGCGCTGGCGCAAGGTCTGGGACGTGGCCTTCATCGGTGGATCGGCGGTGGCCGCGCTGGCGCAGGGCATCACCCTGGGCGGGCTGCTGCAGGGTATCGACGTCGACAAGGCCGCGCGCGAATATTCCGGCGGCTGGTGGGACTGGCTGACGCCCTTCACGCTGATGGTCGGCGTCGCGGTCATGGTCGGATACGCCCTTCTGGGCGCGACATGGTTGGTGATGAAGACCGCCGGCCCCCTGCAAGAACGCATGCGCAAGCGGGCCTGGGTGCTGGGTGTCGGCACGGTGATCTTCATGGGCGTGGTCAGCCTGTGGACGCCATTCCTGCAGGACGGCTATTACAGCCGCTGGTTCGGCGGCTGGAACATCGTGCTGGCAGCGGGGGTGGGTGCTGCCGTGCTGGGCCTGGCCTTCGGCATGTTCACCTCGCTGATGGTGCGTCATCACGACTACTGGCCGTTCCTCTGCGCGCTGGGGATGTTCATCCTGGGCTTCGTTGGGCTGGGGATCTCGATGTTCCCCTACATCGTCCCGGTCGAGGTCACGATCTGGGAGGCCGCCGCCCCCCGCAACAGCCAGATCTTCATGCTGGTCGGCGCGGCCGTGCTGATCCCGGTGATCCTGACCTATACCGCCTATTCCTATTGGGTGTTCCGCGGCAAGATGGACCCCAAGGAGGGGTACCACTGATGCCGCAATCCCTGCGGCGGCTGGCGTGGTTCGTGGCCATCTGGCTGGCCAGCGTGGCGGTGATCGGCACCGTCGCCTGGATCATCCGCCTGTGGATCGCCTAGCCCAGATAGGCGCGCAGTCCCGGCGGCGGATCGTCCAGCAGCGGCCCGGTGGGACGGGGGGCGTGCACCGCGCCATCCTCGACCAGCAGGGTGTCGGGCGCAAAGGCCCGCGCATCGGCCGGATCATGGGTCACCATCAGCACCGTCGTGTCGGACGCCACCTGCGCCAGCAGGGTCAGCATCTCCGACTTCAGCGCCGGACCTAGCGCCGCGAAGGGTTCGTCCAAAAGAAGCAGGGGCCGCGCCCGCAGCAGCACACGGGCCAGCGCGACGCGGCTTTGCTGACCACCCGACAGGGCCGCGGGGCGGCGATCCTGCGTGCCGGCCAGGCCGACATGGTCCAGCACCTGCGTCACGCGGCGCTGCTGATCCCGGTCCAGACACAGGTCCGGGCGCAGTCCCATCCCTACATTTTGTTTCACGGTTAGATGAGGAAACAAATTGTGGTGTTGAAACAGGATCGACACTGGTCGTTGGCCGGGAGTCATGTCGGTGATATCCTGGCCGTCCCAGATCAGCCGGCCCTTTGTCGGGGCCAGAAACCCCGCCACCAAGGCCAGCAGGGTCGACTTGCCCGACCCCGACGCGCCGATCACCGCATGGCGACCCTGCGGCACGGTCAGGTCCGCGGTCAGCGTGAAGTCGTCCTGTCGCAGCAGGATGTCGCGGAATTCAAGCGTCACGTCGGCCTCCCATGTCGAACATCCAGAACAGCCCCAGGCTGAGCCCCATCAGCAGCAGGGCGCAAGCCGCGGCATCGGCCATGCGATAGCCGTTCATCAGCTGGTACAGCATCAGCGGCAGGGTCGGGCGATCCCCTGCGAACAGGGTGATGACGCCCAGATCGCCCATGGCCAGCGCCGCCGCCAGTCCGGCGCCAAAGCCCAAGGGGCGCGCCAGACGGGGCAGCACCAGAAGGCGCAGCCGTGCCCAGCCCCGCAGGTCCAGCGATGCGGCAAGCTGGCCGTAATCCTGTTCCAGCGCCCGCGCCGCCGGGATCAGCGCGCGCAGTGCGAAGGGCAGGGCCATCGCCGCGTTGATCAGCGCCGTGATCGGAAGGGCCATCTGCTGGGGCGTGACCGTGCCGCGCAGCAGGATGAACAGCCCGGTGCCCAGCACCAGCGGAGAGGCGATCAGCGGCAGCATGCCTGCCGCCTCGACCCAACGGGCTCCGCCGCGGGCGATGGTCAGTGCCAGTGCCAGCGCCGCCCCCGACGACAGCAGGGCCGACGTCACCGCCATTGCGATGGAACGCAGGGCAGCATCCCAGACCTCGGGCGGCAGGCCGGTCAGGCGCGGCAGGCCCGTGGCCGCGACCGAGATCAGCGGCGCCAGCAGGAACACCGCCGCCGCCGTGATCACCGCCGCATCCGTCAGCTGCCGCCAGCCGCCGGGCGCGGGCGGCCCGCCCACCGCGTCCAGCCCTGCGCCGAACCCGGCCGGAACGGCAACGCGGGCGGCCAGCGCCGCCGCCCCGATGCAGATGGCGATCTGCACCATCCCCATGGCCGCCGCGCGCCCCAGGTCGAAATCAAAGCGGAACGCCTGATAGATGGCCAGCTCCACCGTCGTGGCGCGCGGCCCCCCGCCCAGGGCCAAGGCCACCGTGAACGATGTCAGGCAAACCAGGAACACCGCCAGCCACACGCCGGGCAGCACGCCGCGCAGCATCGGACGTTCCAGATGGCGGGCGATGTCGCGGGGCGTGAAATCGAGGGACGCGGCCAGCCGGAAGCGTTCCGCGGGAATCGCCTGCCAGCCCTGCAGGATCAGCCGCACCGACAGCGGCAGGTTGAAGAACACATGCGCCAGGATCACCCCCTGCCAGCCATAGATGCCGATGGCGGGCAGGCCCAAGGAATCCAGCGCGCCGTTCAGCGCGCCGTTGCGCCCGAAGATCGCGATCAGGCCCAGGACCGCCACGATCACCGGCAGGATGAAGGGCGCGCCCAGCAGCGTGACCAGCAGCCCCCGCCCCCGGAACCGCCGCCGCGCCAGCGCGCGTGCGACCGGCACGGCCAGCGCCGCCGACAGGGTGGCGGACAGCGCGGCCTGCCACAGCGTGAACCAGACCGCGCGCAGGTCCCATTCGGTCAGGCCCGACAGCCCGCCCGCGACCCAGGCCACCGCCGCCAGCGTGCCCAGGATCAGGGCTGCCAGCGCGCCCGCGATGGCGTGGCCGATGCTCAGCGGAAGGCCCGCTGCCATTCGTCCAGGGCGGGGACGCGCAGGGCCTCGGCCTCGTCCTCGGACAGGAACAGGGTCTTTTCGGGGCGGGGCAGGTTGCGCATCACCTGCGGCCAGTCGGCCTCGGGCAGCTTGGCGGGCAGTGACCAGTTGGCCAGCGGGATCGTCGCCTGGAAATCGGGGGTCAGCACCCAGTCCATGAAGGCTTGCGCCAGTTCGGGCTGATCGGTGCCCGCGACCTGGGCCACCAGTTCGGCCATGAAGTAATGCCCCTCGGGGAAGATCGCGGCGCGCTTGGTGTCGTCCTCCTCGGCGGCGATGTGATAGGCGGGCGAGGTGGTGTAGGACAGGACCATGTCCGCCTCTCCGTCGGTGAACAGGCCATAGGATTCGGACCAGCCGCGGGTGACGGTCAGCACCTTGGGGGCCAGCTTCGCCCAGGCCTCGCCCGCCTGATCGCCATAGACCGACTTGACCCACAGCAGCATCGCCAGACCCGACACCGAACTGCGCGGGTCCTGGATGACGATGCTGAGATCCTCGGCCTCCAGCAGTTCGGCAAAGCTGGCGGGCGGGTTCTCCAGCCGGGTGCTGTCATAGACGAAGGCCGTCTCGCCCCAGTTGTAGGGCAGGAAGATGTCGTCCTCCCATGCGATGGGCAGCGACAGGTCGGACGTGTCCTGCCCGTGCGGCGCGAACAGATCCGATGCGCGGGCGCGCGCGGTCATGTCGGTGTTCAGGCCGAAGACGATGTCGGCCTGGGTGCCCGCCCCCTCCATCAGGATGCGGGGCAGCACGTCGCCGGTCACGAATTGCAGGTCGCAGTCGCAGATCGCCTCGAACCCCTCCTCGATGGCGGGGCCGGGGCCCCATTCGCTGGTGACGCTGTCGCCCGCATAGACGGTCAGGACGCGATCCTGGGCCAAGGCGGGGCTGGCCAGCAGCAGGGCGGGGATCAGGACGAATTTCATCGGCAGCCTCTCTTGTCGGGTGATCGAAAAGAAGGGGTGCGCACCTTCCCTCCGCCGGTGTGAGCCGGATCAGGTTCTACGGGTCCGCTGTCGCGTCTCAGCCCGCATTGGGGCACCCCGAGGTGCCCCTGAATGTAGAGGTTTCGCGCGCCCGCGCAAGCGGATAGAAACCGCGCATGACCAAGGACATGTCTGATCAGCCCACGCCGATGATGGCGCAGTATCTTGCGATCCGGGAGGCCAATCCCGGCGCGCTGCTGTTCTATCGCATGGGCGATTTCTACGAGATGTTCTTCGACGACGCGGTCGCCGCCGCCGCCGCGCTGGACATCGCGCTGACGAAACGCGGCACCCATGCGGGTGAACCCATCCCGATGTGCGGCGTGCCGGTCCATGCGGCCGAGGGCTATCTGCTGACGCTGATCCGCAAGGGTTTCCGCGTGGCCATTGCCGAACAGATGGAGGACCCCGCCGAGGCCAAGAAGCGCGGGTCGAAATCGGTCGTGGCCCGCGACGTGGTGCGGTTGGTGACCCCAGGCACCCTGACCGAGGAATCGCTGCTGGAGGCGCGGCGGCACAACTATCTGGCAGCCTTCGTGGTGGTCCGCGAGGAGGGCGCGCTGGCCTGGGTCGACATCTCGACCGGCGCGTTTTCGGTGATGGATTGCCCCCTGCCGCGTCTGGCCCCCGAGCTGGCGCGGCTGGCCCCGCGCGAGGTTCTGGCCTGCGACACCGGGCTGGAAGAGCTGATCGGTGACGCGGGCGCGGTGATGACCGACCTGCACGCCAGCGCGTTCGACAGCAATGCGGGCACGCGGCGGCTGTGTGCGCTGTACGGCGTCGAGACGCTGGACGGGTTYGGCAGCTTCACCCGCGCCGAACTGGCCGCGATGGGCGCCATCGTCGATTATCTGGACATGACGCAGAAGGGCCGCTTGCCGCTGATGCGCCCGCCGGTGCGCGAACGCGCAGGCGGTGCGATGCAGATCGACGCCGCGACCCGGCGCAATCTGGAGCTGACCCAGGCCCTGTCTGGCGGGCGCGACGGATCGCTGCTGGCGGCCATCGACCGCACCGTGACCGCGCCGGGCGCGCGCCTGCTGGAACGCCGGATCAGCGCGCCGTCGCGCGATCTGGGCCTGATCGCGGCGCGCCATGACGCGGTGGCGGCGCTGGCGGGGGATGCGCGGTTGCTGGCGGATCTGCGCGGCGCGCTGGCGCGGGTGCCGGACATGGACCGGGCGCTGTCGCGGCTGGCGCTGGACCGGGGGGGGCCGCGCGATCTGGCCGCGATCCGGGCGGGGCTGACGCAGGGCGCGGCCATCGCGGCGCGCTTGCCCGGTGATGCGCCGCCCGTGCTGCGCGATGCGGCGGGCGATCTGGTCGGGCATGAGACGCTGGTTGACCTGCTGGATGATGCGCTGGTGGCCGAGCCGCCTCTGCTGGTGCGGGATGGCGGCTTCGTGGCCGAGGGGCATGACGCCGATCTGGACCAGACCCGTCGCCTGCGCGACGAGGGGCGCGGCGTCATCGCCGGGATGCAGGCCGATTATGCGGCCTTGGCCGGGGTCGGCAGCCTGAAGATCAAGCACAACAACGTCCTAGGCTATTTCATCGAGACGACGACCACCCATGCCGAGCGCATGATGGCCGCGCCGCTGAACCAGACCTTCATCCACCGCCAGACCACCGCGAACCAGATCCGCTTCACCACGGTGGAGCTGTCCGAGCTGGAGACCCGCATCCTGAACGCCCGCGACCGCGCCTTGGAGATCGAGCGCGGCATCTTCGACCGCCTGCGGACGGCGATCCTGGATCAGGCGGCGCGGATCGGGCAGGCGGCCCGCGCGCTGGCCGAGATCGACCTGGCCTGCGCCTTCGCGGATCTCGCCTCGGGCGAGGGCTGGGTCCGGCCGCGCGTCGACGACAGCCGCGCCTTCGTCATCGAAGGGGGCCGCCATCCGGTCGTGGAACGCGCGCTGCGCCGGAAGGCGGAAAGCTTCGTCGCCAACGACTGCGACCTGACCACCGGGGCCACGCCCGCGATCTGGCTGCTGACCGGGCCGAACATGGCGGGCAAGTCGACCTTCCTGCGCCAGAACGCGCTGATTGCGGTGCTGGCGCAGGCGGGGGCCTTTGTTCCGGCGCGCGCGGCGCATATCGGGCTGGTCAGCCAGCTGTTCAGCCGCGTGGGCGCCGCCGATGATCTGGCGCGGGGGCGCTCGACCTTCATGGTCGAGATGGTGGAAACCGCCGCGATCCTCAATCAGGCCGATGACCGCGCGCTGGTGATCCTGGACGAGATCGGGCGCGGCACCTCGACCTGGGACGGGCTGTCGATTGCTTGGGCGGTGATGGAGCATCTGCATGCCGCCAACCGCTGCCGGGCGCTGTTCGCCACGCATTACCATGAGATGACGGCGCTGTCGGCCAAGCTGGAGGGCGTCGAGAACGCCACCGTCACCGTGCGCGAATGGCAGGGCGAGGTGATCTTTCTGCACGAGGTCAGGAAGGGCGCGGCCGACCGCAGCTATGGCGTGCAGGTGGCAAAGCTGGCGGGGCTGCCCGCCTCCGTCGTGGAACGCGCCCGCACCGTCCTGACCGCGCTGGAAAGCGGAGAGCGTCAGTCGGCGCGCCCCGTGGCGCTGATCGACGACCTGCCGCTGTTCCGCGCGGCCCCGCCGCCCGCGCCCAAGGCCCGCCCGCTGGATGATCGCCTGAAGGCGGTCCATCCCGACGCCCTGTCCCCGCGCGAGGCGCTGGACCTGATCTATGAATTGAAAGCCCTGTCCGAGGAGACGCGCCCATGAGCTACAACACCTTCGGCCGCGAGTTCCGCTTTACCACCTGGGGCGAAAGCCACGGCCCCGCCCTGGGCGCGACGGTGGACGGCGTGCCGCCCGGCGTGCCCCTGACGGAAGACTATATCCAGCGCTTCATGGACCGCCGCCGCCCCGGGACGTCGAAACACACCACGCAGCGGCGCGAACCCGACCAGGTGCGCATCCTGTCCGGCGTCTTCGAGGGCGTCACCACCGGCACCGCGATCCAGCTGATGATCGAGAACACCGACCAGCGGTCCAAGGATTACGGCGACATCGCGACCAGCTTTCGCCCGGGGCATGCCGACATCACCTATCATCTGAAATACGGGGTGCGCGATTATCGCGGCGGGGGCCGGTCTTCGGCGCGCGAGACGGCGGCGCGGGTTGCGGCCGGTGCGGTTGCGCAGGCGGTTCTGGGCGCGTTGGTGCCCGATCTGCGGATCACCGGCTACATGGTGCAGATGGGGGCGATGCATCTGGACCGCGCGCGGCTGGACCTGGGCGCGGTGAATGACAATCCGTTCTTCCTGCCCGATTCGGGCGCGGTGCAGGCCTGGTCCAATTACCTGGACGGCATCCGCAAGGATCAGAACAGCGTCGGCGCGGCCATCGAGGTCTGCGTTCAGGGCTGCCCGCCGGGCCTCGGCGCGCCAGTCTATGCGAAGCTGGACACCGATCTGGCCGCCGCGATGATGTCGATCAACGCCGTGAAGGCCGTCGAGATCGGCGAGGGCATGGCCTCGGCCGCGCTGACCGGGGTGGCGAACGCGGACGAGATCCGCATGGGGCCGGACGGGCCGGAGTTCCTGTCGAACCATGCAGGCGGGATTCTGGGCGGGATTTCCACGGGTCAGGACATCGTCGTGCGTTTCGCGATCAAGCCGACCAGCTCGATCACCACGCCCCGCCGATCGATCAACTCACGCGGAGAGGAGATCGACGTGATCACCAAGGGCCGCCACGACCCCTGCGTGGGCATCCGTGCCGTGCCGGTGGCCGAGGCGATGGCCGCCTGCGTGATCCTGGACCACCTGCTGATGGACCGGGCGCAGACCGGCGGGGTGCGTGGTCAGATCGGCTGATCGGACAGAAACGCGTCTACTTCGGTACGGGTGGGGATGGCATCGCCCGCCCCCGCCCGCGTGACCTTGACCGCCGCCGCGGCCGAGGCCAACCGTAGGGCGGCAGGAATATCCGCCCCGCCGTCCAGCGCCGCCGCGAAATATCCCGCGAAGGTGTCGCCCGCGCCGGTCGTGTCCACCGGCGTCACGCGGAACGAGGGCTGCTCATGCACCTGGCCCGTGGTCAGGTCGCGATATTCGGCCCCGTCCGCGCCGCGGGTGATCAGCAGGCCCTGCACGGGCAGGTCGCCGGGGACGCCCGCGAAGAGCTGCTCCGCCTCTCCGGCGTTCATCGCCAGGATTGACACATGGGGCAGGACCGCGCGCACCGCGTCCAGATCGAAGGGGGCGGCGGAATAGATCACGCGCGCGCCCTGCGCCTGCGCCGCGCGGGCGGCGGCGACCTGGCCGTTCGTCTCGTTCTGGATCAGCAGCGTATCAGCGGGGGTCAGGGCGGAGAGGGCCTGGGTCAGCGCGGCCTCGTCGATGGCGCGGTTCGCGCCGGGGTGGATGACGATGGCGTTTTCCGCATCGGCATCCAGCAGGATGATCGCGTGGCCCGTCGCCTGATCCGCAAGCCGGGCGACATGGCCCATGTCCACGCCCGCCTGCGCCAGCCGGTCGCGCACCCAGTCATCGCTCGTGCCCATCGCGCCCAGGTGATGCGTGACCGCGCCCGCGCGCGCCGCGGCGACCGACTGGTTCGCGCCCTTGCCGCCCAGACCCTGGGCATAGCCGCGCGAGGCCAGCGTCTCTCCGGGCTTTGGCAGGCTCTCCAGCCGATAGACATGGTCGATGTTGATCGAGCCCAGGTTCCAGATTGCCATGCGCGCCTCCGCCGTTTGGCGGCCATGTGACCGGGCGGGCCGGGTCTTGTCCAGATGTGAAAAGACGCGCCCGTTGCGGGGCGCGTCCTGTCATGTCGACCTGTCGTGCAGGATCAGGCGGGCAGCTTGCCCTTGTGGGGCGCCCACAGCCGCTTGTTCACGACATAGAGCAGCGCGCTGAGCAGCACCAGGAACAGCACCGCGACCAGGCCCACGGACTTGCGGTCCATCATCTTGGGCTCGGCGGTCCACATCAGGAAGGCCGCGATGTCCATCGCCATCTGATCGACGGTCGCCTCGGTGCCGTCCTCGTAGGTGACCTGACCGTCGGACAGCGGAGCCGCCATGCTGATCCAGCCGCCGGGGAAGGCGGTGTTGCCGTGCAGCAGCGTGCCGGCCTGTTCCTGGTCCTCGCCGGTATAGCTGGTCAGCAGGGCATGGATGTATTCCGGACCGCCCATGCCGTTGACCAGCTGGCTGAGACCGGTGCCGTAGGGGCCGTGAAAGCCCGCGCGGGCCTTTGCCATCAGCGACAGGTCCGGGCCCATGCCGTCACCCGAGGTTGCCGGGAAGTGATCGGTGATGGTGCGCGGACGCTCCTCTCCGATTGCGTCGTCGAAGACCGGCAGCAGTTCGGCCGCATAGGCGCGGACCTGATCCTCGGGCAGGCCGGGGCCGCCTTCATCCGCCAGGGTGCGGATGGCGACGTATTTCAGGCCGTGGCAGGCCGAGCAGACCTCGGTATAGACCTGCAACCCGCGCTGCAGCTGGAACTGGTCGTATGCGCCGAACGGACCCTCGTGCGGGAAGGCGACATCCTCGATGTGCCCGCCTTCGCCTGCGGCCATCGCCGGTCCGGACAGGCCAAGGGCCGTGACGGCGGCGATCGCTAGTGCTTTCAGCATGATCCTTGGTCCTCTCATTCGGCCGGCTGCGTCAGGCTGGTTCCACCAACCTTGGGCGCGTAGTGTTCGTTGAAGTCTTCCTCGATCGTGGCGGGCATGGGCTCCGGCTTCTCGATCACGCCCAGCAGCGGCAGGATCACCAGGAAGTAGCCGAACCAGTAGGCCGCGGCAGCCAGCGCGATGTAGGGATAGGGCCCCTCGGTGGGCATGGCACCGACCCAGGTCAGGACGACGAAGTCGACCGCCAGCAGCCAGAACCACCACTTGAACTGCGGACGATAGCGGCCCGAGCGCACGCGGCTGGTGTCCAGCCAGGGCGCCAGGCCCATCACCACGATGGCGCCGAACATCGCCAGCACGCCGAAGAACTTGGCGTCGACGATGCCGAAGGTCACGAACTGGACCAGCTGGACCAGCCACACCTCGGCGTCGAAGGCGCGCAGGATCGCGTAGAAGGGCAGGAAGTACCATTCGGGCACGATATGCGCGGGCGTGGCCAGCGCGTTGGCCTCGATGTAGTTGTCCGGGTGGCCCAGATAGTTGGGCATGAAGCCCACGATCGCGAAGAACACTGCCAGGATGACGGCCAGCGCGAACAGGTCCTTGATGACGAAGTAGGGCCAGAAGGGCAGGGTGTCCTTGGCGGCCTCCTCCTTGCTGGTGCGACGCACCTCGATGCCGGTCGGGTTGTTGTTGCCCGTGGTGTGGAAGGCCCACACGTGGACGATGACCAGGCCCGCGATGATGAAGGGCAGCAGGTAGTGCAGCGAGAAGAAGCGGTTCAGCGTCGCGTTGCCGACCGCGGGTCCGCCCAGCAGCCAAGTCTGCAGCGTCTCGCCCACGCCCGGAATGGCGCCGAACAGGCCGGTGATCACGGTCGCGCCCCAGAAGGACATCTGACCCCAGGGCAGCACGTAGCCCATGAAGGCGGTGGCCATCATCAACAGGTAGATCAGCATGCCGATGATCCAGGTGACCTCGCGCGGGGCCTTGTAGCTGCCGTAGTAGAGGCCGCGGAAGATGTGCAGGTACACGGCCACGAAGAACAGCGACGCGCCGTTCATGTGGATGTAGCGCAGCATGTAGCCGCCGTTGACGTTGCGCATGATGTGCTCGACGCTGGCGAAGGCCATGTCGACATGCGGGGTATAGTGCATCACCAGGACGATGCCCGTGACGATCTGCAGCACCAGGCAGAAGACCAGCACGATCCCCCAGATCCACATCCAGTTCAGGTTCTTGGGCGTGGGGATCATCAGCGTGTCGTAAAGCACGCCGGCGACGGGCAGGCGGCGGTGAAGCCAGCGTTCGAAGCCCGACTTGGGCTCGTAATGGTCGTGCGGAATTCCGGCCATGATAACCCTCCTTAACCCAGCTGAATGGTGGTGTCGTTCACGAACGACGCCAGCGGAATATGCATGTTCTGCGGCGCGGGCCCGCGACGGATGCGGCCTGCGGTGTCGTAATGGCTGCCGTGGCAGGGGCAGAACCAGCCGCCGAAATCGCCCGCGCCGTCACCGATGGGCACGCAGCCCAGATGGGTGCAGACGCCGATCTGGACCAGCCATTCGCCGGTCTCGTCCAACGCGCGGTTCGCGTCGGTGGCGGGCGATCCGTCGGCCAGGTTGGGGTTCTGAGCGTTCTGGTCGGGCAGGTCGCTCAGCTCGACCGCACGTCCGGCCTCGATCTCCTCGGGGGTCCGGCGGCGGATGAACACGGGCTTGCCCAGGAACAGCACGGTGATCTGCGACCCGGCGGCGACGCCGCTGACATCGACCTGGATCGAGGCCAGCGCCTGCACGTCGGCCGAGGGGTTCATCTGATTCACAAGGGTCCAGGCGGCGGCACCGGCGGCCACCGTGCCTGCGCCCGCCGTGGCATAATAGAGGAAATCCCTCCGGGTGCCTACGTGGTCATCTGCGTGGGACACGGGTCATACTCCAATTCGGGCCGTCAATGCAGGCCGATACGACATTCCGGGCCGCGTCCGAAACGCAGCCTTCGCGGAGCGGTTCTAGCCCTCAATTCCTCGTCAGTCCAGATGATAAGCCGTCGCGGCCCGTTGCAATTCGACGCATCGGGCACAAATGCTGCACCCCCCGCGGGGATCAGAGCAGGCCCTCGGACCGGAACGACAGCTCGCGCGACTTGCCGATGATCAGGTGGTCGTGGATGGTGATTCCCATGCTTTCTGCGGCCTGCCCGATGCGTGCCGTCATGGCGATATCGCTGTCCGAGGGGGTCGGATCGCCCGAGGGATGGTTGTGCACCAGGATCAGCGCCGAGGCGTTCAACTCCAGCGCCCGGCGGATGATCTCGCGCGGATAGACGGGGACGTGGTCCACCGTGCCACGCGACTGCTCCTCGTCCGCGATCAGGACGTTCTTGCGGTCCAGATACAGCACGCGGAACTGCTCGATCTCGCGATGCGCCATCGCGGTGTGGCAGTAATCCAGCAGCGATTGCCAGCTGGACAGGACCGGGCGGTGCATGATGCGGGCGCGGGCCATGCGCTGCGCCGCGGCCTCGACGATCTTCAGTTCGGTGACGACCGCGGGGCCAACACCATCGACCGCCTGCAGGCGGGCGGGCGGCGCGGTGACCACGCGGTTGAAATCGCCGAAGGTCTCGATCAGGCGGCGGGCCAGCGGTTTGACGTCCTGGCGCGGGATGGCGCGGAACAGCACCAGCTCCAAAAGCTCGTAATCGGGCATCGCGGTCGCGCCGCCCTGCAGGAACCGTTCGCGCAGCCTTGCCCGGTGATCGGCCAGATAGGAGGGTGCGGCCTTGGTGGCCGGCACCACGTCATCCGCGGCGGGGCTGAACAGGGGCAGGGGCATTTCGCCAAAGGAACGATTCGGGTCCATGTGCGGAACATGAACCCGAATCGGTAAAGGAACGGTTAACCCTTAACGGGTCATCCCTTCCCAGAACCCCTTCACCTTGTCGAAGAAGCTGTCCGATTGCGGGCTGTTGTCGGCCTTCTCGGCCTCGAACTCTCGCAGCAGCTCCCGCTGGCGGGGCGTCAGGTTGACCGGCGTCTCGACGGTCAGCTCGATCAGCATGTCGCCGAAATCGCCCTGCGCGCCGGGGCCGTGGCGCAGGGGCGGCATGCCCTTGCCGCGCAGGCGCATCTGCCGGCCCGTCTGGCTGCCGGCTGCGACCTTGACGCGGGCGCGCCCGCCGTCGATGGTCGGCACCTCGACCTCTCCGCCCAGGGCGGCAGTGGCCATGCTGACCGGCACCTGGCAGGCCAGCGTCTTGCCGTCGCGCAGGAAGATGGCGTGGTCCTGGACCTCGATGAAGATGTACAGATCCCCGGCCGGACCGCCACGCAATCCCGCCTCGCCCTCTCCGGCCAGCCGGATGCGGGTGCCGGTCTCGACACCGGCGGGAATGTTCACCGACAGCGCGCGGTCGCGTTCCATCCGGCCCGCACCGTGGCAGGCCTTGCACGGGTTCTTGACGATCTGCCCCGCGCCGCCGCAGGTCGGGCAGGTGCGCTCGACGGTGAAGAAGCCCTGCTGGGCGCGGACCTTGCCCATGCCTGCGCAGGTCGGACAGGCGGCGGGCTGGGACGCGCCCTCGGCCCCGGTCCCGTCGCATTCGCCGCAGGCGACCGAGCCGCGCACGGTGATGGGCTTTTGCACGCCGACATAGGCGTCCTCAAGGCTGACGCGCAGGTTGTAGCGCAGGTCCTGCCCGCGCTGCGCCCGGGCACGCCCGCCACCGCCGCCGCCGCGACGGCCCATCATGTCGCCGAACAGATCCTCGAACACGTCGGCGAACGCCGCGCCGAAATCGCCCGGATGCTGGCCGCGGCCACCGCCACCGCCGCCCATGCCACTTTCGAAGGCGGCATGGCCGAAGCGGTCATAGGCGGCCTTCTTGGTGTCGTCCTTCAGGCAGTCATAGGCCTCGTTCGCTTCCTTGAAGCGGGCCTCGGCTGTCGCATCGTCCTGGTTGCGGTCGGGATGCAGCTCTTTGGCCTTGGTGCGGTAGGCCTTCTTAATCTCGTCGGTCGAGGCCCCGCGCGTGACCCCGAGCACTTCGTAGTAACAACGCTTGCTCATGTGTCGTCCTGTTCAGCTGTCCCCATGAAACAGGCCGGCCCGCGGGAAAGGCGGGCCGGCCCGGTCAGGGGATGCGGCCCCGATCAGCCGCGCTTCTTGTCGTCGCCCAGATCTTCGAAATCGGCGTCCACGATGTCGTCGTCGACATCACGCGGGGCGTCGCGGTCCGACGGATCGGAGTCCTCGGCGCTCTGCTGGTTCTTGTAGATCGCCTCGCCCAGGCGCATGGACGCGTCCATGACGTTCTGGATGCCCGACCGGATCTTGCCTGGGTCCTCGGACTTCAGCGATTCCTCCAGCGCGCCGATGGCCAGCTCGATCGCCTCGACGGTCGAGGCGTCGACCTTGTCGCCATGCTCGGACAGCGACTTGTTAGTCGAGTGGATCAGGCTTTCGGCTTGGTTCTTGGCCTCGACCAGCTCGCGGCGGGTCTTGTCGGATTCGGCGTTCGCCTCGGCATCCTTGACCATCCGCTCGATGTCCTCGTCGGACAGACCGCCCGAAGCCGCGATGGTGATGGTCTGCTCTTTCCCGGTGCCCTTGTCCTTGGCGGCCACCGACACGATGCCGTTGGCGTCGATGTCGAAGGTCACCTCGATCTGCGGCATTCCGCGCGGCGCGGGCGGGATGTGCTCCAGGTTGAACTGGCCCAGCATCTTGTTGTCCGCGGCCATCTCGCGCTCGCCCTGGAACACGCGGATCGTCACGGCGCCCTGGTTGTCCTCGGCGGTCGAGAAGATCTGGCTCTTCTTGGTCGGGATGGTCGTGTTGCGGTCGATCAGGCGGGTGAACACGCCACCCAGCGTCTCGATGCCCAGCGACAGCGGCGTCACGTCCAGCAGCACGACGTCCTTGACGTCACCCTGCAGCACGCCGGCCTGGATGGCGGCGCCAAGGGCCACGACCTCGTCGGGGTTCACGCCCTTGTGGGGCTCCTTGCCGAAGAACTCGGTGACCTCGGCCACGACCTTGGGCATGCGGGTCATGCCGCCGACCAGGACGACCTCGTCGATGTCGCCCTTGGAGCAGCCGGCATCCTTCAGCGCGTCCTGGACGGGCTTCATGGTGCGCTTGATCAGGTCAGCGACCAGGCTTTCCAGCTTGGAGCGGGTCAGCTTGACGACCAGGTGCAGCGGGGTGCCGCTGTTCTTGTCCATCGAGATGAACGGCTGGTTGATCTCGGTCTGGCTGGAGGAGGACAGCTCGATCTTGGCCTTTTCCGCGGCTTCCTTCAGACG
Source organism: Paracoccus sp. 08 (assembly GCF_024105395.1). Lineage (NCBI taxonomy): Bacteria > Pseudomonadati > Pseudomonadota > Alphaproteobacteria > Rhodobacterales > Paracoccaceae > Paracoccus > Paracoccus sp. 08. Next base: position 29,582 of record NZ_WEKR01000008.1, read on the forward strand.
CTGCAGGGCCATCTTGTCCTTGGACAGATCGACGCCGTGTTCCTTTTTGAACTCGTCGGCCAGATAGTTCACGATCCGCATGTCGAAGTCTTCGCCACCCAGGAAGGTGTCGCCGTTCGTGGACTTCACCTCGAACAGGCCGTCGTCGATCTCCAGGATGGTGATGTCGAAGGTACCGCCGCCGAGGTCATAGACCGCGATCGTCTTGGTTTCCTTCTTGTCCAGACCATAGGCCAGCGCGGCAGCGGTCGGCTCGTTGATGATGCGCAGCACTTCCAGGCCGGCGATCTTGCCGGCGTCCTTGGTGGCCTGGCGCTGGGCGTCGTTGAAATAGGCCGGAACGGTGATCACGGCCTGGGTCACGGTCTCGCCCAGATAGGATTCGGCGGTCTCCTTCATCTTCTGAAGGATCATCGCGCTGACCTGCGCGGGGGAGTACTTCTCACCCTGCACCTCGACCCAGGCGTCGCCGTTGCCACCATCCGCGATGGTGTAGGGGACCATCTTGCGGTCCTTCTCGACAGCCTCGTCGCCCATGCGGCGCCCGATCAGGCGTTTCACGGCAAAGACGGTGTTGGTCGGGTTGGTCACGGCCTGGCGCTTGGCGGGCTGGCCGACCAGGCGTTCACCGTCCTTGAAACCCACGATCGAGGGCGTGGTGCGCGCGCCTTCGCTGTTCTCGATGACCTTCGGCTGGCTGCCGTCCATGATGGCGACGCAGCTGTTGGTGGTGCCGAGGTCGATGCCGATGACTTTTGACATATGTGTTTAACCTTCTCTTGCGGCGATATCTTGGACTGCGGGTCCGTTGCGGCCCCCGAGGCCCGATCCCTTGACGAACGGGCCGGAACCTCCGGACCGCTTCGGGGGTGTATATAGGGATGCAATTCAGCCCCGCAAGCACTGCTGCAGCGCAAAATCGGTGGTTTGGGCCCGCGAAACCGGGGCCATGGCGCTACTGCGCGGCGCTCCAGCTGATGGATTCGTACTTGCGGGTCGTGAAGTGGATCAGCAGCCCCACCATCAGCGCCGCGATCGCGAACCACAGGGGGTAGAACAGCATCGTGCGATGGGGCGAATAGTTGATGAACAGGAAGCCGCGTTCCTGGTCGATCAGGTGGAACAGCGGGTTCCACGCGAACCACGGCAGGATGAAGCTGGGGATCATGTTGGCGACGAAGAACTTGCCTGACGCAAACATGTTGACGCGCTGATAGACCATCGTCAGCACCTTGCAGGCCTGCGGGGACCAGGGGCGGATGCCCAGGAAGATCAGCCCGATCGCGCAGCCGGTGAACCAGGACACCACGAACAGCGACCCGGCGCCGACAGGGTCCTCGATCGTGATCGGCTGGAAGACCATGTGGTAGACCGACAGGATCACTAGACAGCTGATCGTCTGGCGGTACAGCACCGCCAGCGCCGCCCCCGAGATCAGCACCGCCGCGTTCAGGGGTTCGTGCTTGATGATGCCCGACGACACCGAATGGCTGCCCGCGACCGCGCCCACGGCCTGCACGTGCAGCATGAAGATGAAGATCCCCGACATGATGTAGAGCAGGAAATCCCCGCGGATCTGCGACCCGCCGATGCCGATCAGCGTGTACATGCCCAGAAACACCACGACGAAGACGACGCTTTGCATCATGGTCATGACCAGGCCCAGCACCGCGTTGCGGTGTTCGGTGCGCAGGTTGTACACCGTCTGGTGATAGATCAGCGCGAAGGTGGTGAAGGCGGCCTGGAACAGGTTCCGGTTCTGGCGCTGCTTGAACAAGGGCGGCGCTGCGTCACTGGCGGCCCGGCGCTTGCCGATGGACCCGCCGCACATCATAAGAGGCGCAGCACCCCCGCACAATCGGGCAGCGGCCGCAGGCCTCTGGCAGGGAAAGGAAAGTGAATGCAATTCGACCGACTGATCACCGAAATGCGGCGCCTGGCCCTGCAGGCCGGCGACCGGATCATGCAGATCTACGAGGCCGACGATTTCGATGTCCGCGCCAAGTCCGATGATTCGCCCGTCACCGCCGCGGACGAGGCCGCCGATGCGCTGATCTCGGCCGGGCTGCGCGAGGCGTTCCCGGACACGCCCCTGGTGACCGAGGAGCAGGCCGACACCCACGGCCAGAGCCTGCGCACCTTCCTGATCGTGGACCCGCTGGACGGGACCAAGGAGTTCGTGCAGCGCCGCGGCGATTTCACCGTCAACATCGCCTATGTCCAGGACGGCGTGCCGGTGCGCGGCATCGTCTACGCCCCCGCCAAGGGGCGGCTGTTCTACACCACCGCCGACGGGCGGTCCGTCGAGGAGACGGGCCCCTTCGGGGACGCGCCCGGAGAGACCCGCCCGATCGGCGTGAACCCGATGCCCGACAACCGCGGCCTGATGGTCGTCGCCTCCAAGTCGCATCGCGACGCGGCGACCGACGCCTATATCGACCGCTACGGCGTGCGCGACATGACCAGCGCGGGCAGCTCGCTGAAGTTCTGCCTGGTCGCCACGGGCGAGGCTGACCTGTATCCGCGCCTGGGCCGGACGATGGAATGGGACACCGCCGCGGGCGACGCCGTCCTGCGCGGCGCCGGCGGAGAGGTCGTGCGGTTCGACGACCACAGCCCCCTGGCCTATGGCAAGCCGGGGTTCGAGAACCCGTTCTTCATCGCCTATGCGCCGGGCGTCCTGCTGGTGAAGGAGTGACCATGTCGGTCGTCATCGTCATTCCCGCCCGTTTCGCCTCGACCCGCTATCCGGGCAAGCCGCTGGTCGAACTGCGCGGCGCGGGGGGGCAGGCGCGCAGCCTGATCCGACGCAGCTGGGACGCGGCCGTCGGCGTGCGCGGGATCGACCGCGTTATCGTGGCCACCGACGACGACCGCATCCGCGACCACGCCCTGGCCTTCGGCGCGGAGGTGGCGATGACCAGCCTCGACTGCCGCAACGGCACCGAGCGCTGCGCCGAGGCGGTGGCGACCCTGGGCCTGACCCCCGAGATCGTGGTGAACCTGCAGGGCGACGCGCCGCTGACGCCTGCCTGGTTCGTCGAGGATCTGGTCGCGGGCCTGCGCGCCGATCCCGACGCGCAGGTGGCGACGCCTGTCCTACGCTGCACCGGGGCGATGCGGGCCGACCTGATCGCCGACCGCCATGCGGGGCGCGTGGGCGGGACGACGGCGGTTTTCGGCCATGAGGGCCGTGCGCTGTACTTTTCCAAGGAGGTCATCCCCTTTGTTCCGGGCGACGTGGCGCCCGACGCGCCCAGCCCGGTCTTTCATCACGTGGGCGTCTATGCCTATCGCCCGGCGGCGCTGGCCGAATACGCCACCTGGCCCGAAGGCGCCCTGGAACGGCTGGAGGGACTGGAACAGCTGCGTTTTCTGGAACGCGGCCGCCATGTGCGCTGCGTCGAGGTCGAGGCACGCGGTCGGCAATTCTGGGAACTAAACAACCCTCAGGATGTTCCGCGTCTGGAGCAGATGATGCAGGACATGGCGATGATGTGATCGCCTGCCCCGCAGCGTTTGATCTTTGTGAATTTGCAGCGAATTCTCGACATTTGCTTGGCGACAAGCTGCCGAGAGCCTAACCTGCCCATTGAAGTCAATGTCGCTGCTGCACTAGGCATCGACGCCATTGCGGCGGGGRCTGGTCCCGAAGGTTACAAAAGCCATCTTTCCGGTCGCCGGACTGGGAACACGATTCCTGCCCACCACCAAGAGCATCCCCAAGGAAATGCTGTCGCTGGTCGACAAGCCGCTGATTCAATACGCCATCGACGAGGCGCGCGCGGCAGGCATCAAGGAATTCATCTTCGTGACCTCGCGCGGCAAGGGCTCGCTTGAGGACTATTTCGACCACGCGCACGAGCTGGAATCCAGCCTGAAGAAGGCCGGCAAGACCGAGCTGCTGGAGATTCTGCGCGCGACGAACATGGATTCGGGCGCCATCGCCTATATCCGGCAGCACAAGGCCCTGGGCCTGGGCCATGCGGTCTGGTGCGCCCGTCGCCTGCTGTCGGATGACGAGCCCTTTGCGGTCGTGCTGACCGATGACGTCATCCAAGGCGAGCCCCCCTGCCTGCAGCAGATGATCGAGGCTTATGGCGAGACCGGCGGCAGCATGGTCGCCACGATGGAGGTCGCGCCCGAAAAGGCCAAGGCCTATGGCGTTCTGGACGTGGCCGAGGACATGGGCGCGATCGTGCGCGCCAAGGGCATGGTCGAAAAGCCCGCCACCGGCACGCAGCCGTCGAACCTGGCGGTGATCGGCCGCTATATCCTGGCGCCGACGGTCATGAAGAACCTCAACAAGCTGAAGCAGGGCGCCGGTGGCGAGATCCAGCTGACCGACGCCATCGCCGAGGAGATCCAGGCGGGCCGCGACGTGTTCGGCCTGCGCTTCCGCGGTCAGCGTTTCGATTGTGGTTCCAAGGCAGGCTTCCTGCAGGCGACCGTGGCCTTTGGCCTGGAGCGCGACGAGCTGAAGGACGAGTTCGCCGAGTACCTGCACGAGGTGATGTCCATGCGCCGGGCGGCCGAATAATCCATGTCGGATACGGTTCTGGTGACGGGCGGCGCGGGCTATATCGGCTCGCACGCCTGCAAGGCACTGGCGGCGGCGGGGTTCACCCCCGTCACGCTGGACAATTTCTCCACCGGCTGGCGCGATGCGGTCAAGTTCGGTCCGGTGGTCGAGGCCGACCTGATGGACCGTGCCGCCCTTGACGCGGCCTTCGCCGAACACCGGCCCGTGGCAGTGCTGCATTTCGCGGCCCTGTCCCAAGTCGGAGAGGCGATGGCCGAACCGGGCCTCTACTGGCGCAACAACGTCGCGGGGTCGCTGAACCTGATCGAGGCCGCGGTTGCGGCGGGCTGTCTGGATTTCGTCTTCAGCTCGACCTGCGCGACCTATGGTGACCGCGACGGCGAGATCCTGGACGAGGACACCCCGCAGGCGCCGCTCAATGCTTATGGCGCCTCCAAGCGCGCGATCGAGGACATGCTGACGGATTTCGGCGCGGCCCACGGCCTGCGTTCTGTGATCTTCCGGTATTTCAACGTCGCGGGCGCCGATCCCGACGGGCAGGTCGGTGAATTCCACCGCCCCGAAACGCATCTGATCCCGCTGATCCTGGATGCGGTCGATGGCAAGCGCGAGGCGCTGACCATCCACGGCACGGACTATCCCACCGCCGACGGCACCTGCATCCGCGACTATGTCCATGTGATGGACCTGGTCGATGCGCATGTGAAGGGTCTGGAATGGCTGCGGGCGGGACGCGAAAGCCGGGTGTTCTGCCTGGGCACCGGCGACGGATTCTCGGTCCGCGAGGTGGTGGACGCGACGCGCTCAATCACCAACCGCGAGGTGCCGATGCTGGACGGCCCGCGCCGGGGCGGCGACGCGGTCAAGCTGGTCTGCGGCAGCACGCGTGCCAAGGCCGAACTGGGCTGGTCGCCCGACCGATCGACCATGCCCCAGATGATCGCGGATGCCTGGCGCTGGCATCAGACAGGCGATTACAGGCAGTGACACCGCGCGCGGCGTGGCAGGCCTATCGCCTGCGCTGGAAACGCCGCGAACTGATCTGGCGCGCCCTCAGGGCGCGCCATCTGCTGCAGCCGGTCGCCGACCGTACCGCCGCCATCCGCCCCGCCGACATCCTAGCCGTGACCACCCTGCGCAACGAGATCGCGCACCTGCCGGGGTTTCTGGACCATTATCGCCGCTTGGGCGTCGCGCATTTCCTGATCGTCGACAATGCCGGCACGGACGGGTCGGACCGGTTTCTGGCCGCCCAGCCCGACGTGTCGCTGTGGCGCTGCGACGCCAGCTATCGCGAGGCGCGGTTCGGGCTGGATTGGGCAGGCGCGCTGCTGTGGCGGTTCGGGCGGGGGCATTGGTGCGCGACTGTCGATGCCGATAAACTGCTGGTCTATCCCCATCACGATACCCGGCCGCTCCCCGATCTGACGGCCCATCTGGACCGGATCGGGCAGCCGGGGCTCGGTGCGGTGATGCTGGACCTGTATCCGTCGGGACCGCTGGGTACCGCCGATGCACCCCCGGAGGCGCCGCTGACACGGCGTCTGCCCTGGTTCGACGCGGGGCCGTGGCGGTCCAGCCGAGCGATGCCGCGGCAAAACCTGTGGTTGCAGGGCGGTGTCCGCGACCGGGTTTTCTTTGCCGATGCGCCGCGGCGCGCGCCGACGATGAACAAGCTGCCGCTGATGCGCTGGACCGGGCGGGCCGTCTATGTCAACTCGACCCATTCGATCCTGCCACCCCGGCTGAACCTGATCTATGACGGGCCGGGCGATGCACGGCTGTCGGGCGCGCTTCTGCACGGCAAGTTCCTGCCCGACATCGTCGCCAAGTCGCATGAGGAACTGGACCGGCGCCAGCATTTCGCGGACCCCGATGCCTATGCCGCCTATCACCGCGCGGTGGCGGCCGGGCCGAGGCTGCACGGGCCGGAATCGGTACGATTCATGGGGTGGCGGCAGCTGGTAGACCTTGGCCTGATGGGCACAGGCGACTGGCCGCGTTGACCAAAGCGGTGAATGGGCTTGCCAAAATGGGATGTCCTGCACATTGCTAGGGCATGACGTCGCGCCGCACATCTTCTGCCGATCGCCGGTCCGCGTGATGCGCATGGGCCGGTTCCCGATCCCCGATCGCCTGCGGCGCAGGGCCGAACGGCAGTACCTGATCGCGCGCGCGTTCAACCGGCGGCGGGCCCTGCGGCCCGTGGTCAACCGCACTGCCCAGATCCGCAAGAACGACATCCTGGTCCTGGTGACGATGCGCAACGAACGGGTGCGGTTGCCGTTCTTTCTGAACTATTACCGCAACCTGGGCGTGAATCACTTTCTGTTCGTGAACAACGACAGCGATGACGGCAGCGGCAATTACCTGGCCGAACAGCCCGACGTGTCACTGTGGTGGACCAATGCCGGCTACAAGCGGTCGCGGTTCGGGATGGACTGGATCAACCGGCTTCTGGCGAAGTACGGCCACGGGCATTGGTGCCTGACCGTCGATCCGGACGAGTTCCTGATCTATCCGCATTGCGATTCGCGCCCGCTGCCCGCCCTGACCGACTGGCTGGAGGCCTCGGGGCGGCGCAGCTTTCCGGCCATGCTGCTGGACATGTACCCCCGCGGCCATATCGAGGACGAACCTTATGCCGAGGGGACGGACCCGTTCACCATCGCCCGATGGTTCGATCCGGCGAACTATACGATCAGCAAGAACCCCTATTACGGCAATCTGTGGATCCAGGGCGGTCCGCGCACGCGCAAGTTCTTCACTGCCGAACCCCTGTCCGGCCCGGCGCTGAACAAGACCCCGCTGGTCAGGTGGGACTGGCGCTATGCCTATGTCAGTTCGACCCACATGCTGCTGCCCCGCCATCTGAACATGGTCTATGACGAGGCTGGCGGAGAGATGGCATCGGGCTGCCTGCTGCACGCCAAGTTCCTGTCCACCTTCGCCGACAAGTCCGCCGAGGAGCTGGACCGTCGCCAGCATTATGCCAACAGCAAGGAATACAAGGCGTATCACGCCGGGCTGCGCGGCGGCACCGACCTGTGGTGCAGCGAATCGCGCGAATACGACGACTGGCGCCAACTGGAGGATCTGGGGCTGATCTCCCGGGGGAACTGGGCATGACGGGCCCGGTGGAGGTGCGCCGTGTCAGGCTGGGGGTGGTGCTTCTGTGCCATGCGCGCCTGGACGTGGCGGCCCACATGGCGCGGATCTGGGTCCAGGGCGGCGCACGGGTGGCGATCCATGTCGATGCCAAGGCCTCGGCCCGGTCGGTGGCGCGGATGCAGGTCGAACTGTCCGACCTTCCCGGCATCGTCTGGTCGCGGCGCCATACCTGCGACTGGGGCCGCTTCAGCCTGGTGCGCGCCACCCAGGATGCGGCGCGGCTGCTGCTGGACAGCTTTTCCGACGTCACCCATGTCTATCTGGCATCCGGGGCCTGCCTGCCGCTGCGCCCGGTGCGCGACCTGACGGCGTTCCTGGCGCAGGACCCCGACCGCGACCATATCGAAAGCGTCAGCGCGCTAGACGTCGGCTGGACCGTCGGCGGTCTGAACGAGGAACGCTTTACCCTGTTCTATCCGCTGGACTGGCGCAGGCGGCGCTGGCTGTTCGACCGCCTGACCGACTGGCAGCGCCGCCTGGGCATCCGCCGCAGGCTGCCCAAGGGGCTGACCCCGCATCTGGGCGCGCAATGGTGGTGCCTGACGGTGACGACGCTGCGCGCGATCCTGGACGATCCGCGCCGGGCCGAGTTCGACCGCTATTTCCGCATGGTCTGGATCCCTGACGAAAGCTATTTCCAGACGCTGGCGCGGCGCCACGCGACCCGCATCGAAAGCCATTCGCTGACCCTGGCCAAGTTCGACCATGACGGCAGGCCCTATCAGCTGTACGACGACCACGCCCTGATGCTGGAGGAGTCGCGCTGCTTCGTGGCGCGCAAGGTCTGGCCCGAGGCCGCGCATCTTCTGGCGCATTTCCCGCGTCCGGCCGGTGCCCGCCCCGATCTGTCCGCGCCCCAGCCCCAACGGATCGAACGCTTGATCAACCGGACGGTGCGCCGCCGCCTGCTGGGGCGGCCCGGCCTCTACATGCAGTCGCGCTTTCCGCGCAAGGATGCCGAGAACGGCAAGACATCGGCCCCCTATGCGATGTTCCAGGGCTTTTCCGACATCTTTCCCGGCTTCGAGGGGTGGCTGTCCGCGCAGGTCGATGCCGATGTCCACGGCCACCTGCTGGGGCCCGAGACGGTGGAATTCGGCGGCCGCCCGCAGATCGGACCGGGGGCGATCTCGTCCAGCACGCTGATCCGCGACCGCGACCCGCACGGGTTCCTGACCGCGCTGATCCGCATCACCACGCGGATGCAGGTGTTCCAGTTCAGCCCGCGCGACAACCAGGCGCTGAACTGGTTCATCGCCACGGACCCGAACGCCCATATCCATGTGGTCACCGGGGCCTGGATGCTGCCGCTGCTGCGATCGGACATGCCCTTCGACGACATCCGCCGGGTCACGGCCCTGCTGCAGCGGGCCGAGATCGCGCAGATGGACGTGCTGAATTCGGTCTGGGTCAAGGCGCGCGTGCATGTCCATGAACTGTCCGACTTCCTGGCCCGCCCCCAGGAGATGCTGTTCCAGTCGCTGGCCCAGCTGCCGCGCTTGGCGGACGCGCCCACCGACATGCCGCAGATGCGTGACCTGCACGGGCTGCCCGAGCTGCTGCGGCGGCTGCGCAATTCCGGGCTGCGTCCACGCATGTTCGGCGACGGCCTGCCCATGCCGGACATCCCCCTTCCCGAAAGGACCGCCGCCGAATGACCGTTCCGTTCCGCCGCTTCGTCATCTTCGCCGAGATGCGCACGGGCTCGAACCTGCTGGAGGCGACGCTGAACGCGCTGCGGGGCGTCACCTGCTTTGGCGAGGCGTTCAACCCCTACATGATGGGCTGGCCCGACAAGGACGAATTGCAGGGCGTCACCCGCGCCCAGCGCGAGGCCGACCCGATGATCCTGCTGGACAGGCTGTTCGACCGGCCCGGCCATCTGCCGGGCTTCCGCTATTTCCACGATCACGATCCGCGGGTCTTCGACGCGATCATGCATGACCCCGAATGCGCCAAGATCGTGCTGACCCGCAACCCGCTGGACAGCTATGTCTCGACCCAGCTTGCGCGCGAGACGAACCAGTGGAAGCTGAACGAGACGGAGACTCCGATCCCCGCCGCGATCACCTATGACGGGCCAGAGTTCCGCGACACCATCGCGGCTGTCGAGCGGTTTCAGCTGCGCGTGATGCACCGGTTGCAGGTGACCGGGCAGACCGCCTTCTGGCTGGGATACGAGGACCTGCGCGACCCCGAGGTGATGACCGGCCTGGTCCACTGGCTGGGCCGCACCGACATTGCAAGGGTCGAACCCGCCAGCGACCAGGTGCCCCAGAACCCCCGCGAACTGGCCGACAAGGTCCGCAATTTCGACGAGATGCAGGCGGACCTGGCGCAGATTGACCCGTTCATGCTGCGCCGTATCCCGAATTTCGAACCGCGTCGCGGCCCCTCCGTGCCTAGCTTTTCCGCGGTCGAGGCGGGTCAGGGGCTGATCTTCATGCCGGTCCGCTGCGGGCCGGGGGATGCGGTGCGCGACTGGATGGCGACACTGGGCGCGGTGTCGGGCGATTTCACCCAGACCAGGCTGCGCCAGTGGAAACGCCAGCATCCCGGCCATCGCAGCTTTGCGGTGCTGCGCCACCCGCTGCACCGGGCCTGGACGGCGTTCCGGCAGCTGCTGACCGACAGCCGCCCCGAACTGCGTCAGCTGATGCGCGACGTCCATCGGGTGGCGCTGCTGCCGGACGCGGCATTGGCGGGGATGGATCGTCAGGCGCAGCTGGAGCTGTTCGCACAGTTCCTGGCCTTCCTGAAACGCAACCTGAACGGCCAGACCACGCTGCCCACCCATGCCGGATGGGCCAGCCAGTCCGAGGTGATCGCCGGGTTCAGCCGGGTGGCCAGCCCCGACATGCTGATCCGCGAGGACCGCATCGCCGACGAACTGCCCACGCTGGCCCGCGCGGCAGGGATCGACGACGCGCGCCTGGCGGGGCTGAAGGTTCAGCCGATGCCCGATTTCCTGCGCGACAAGGTCCTGCTGCAGGCCGCGCGTCAGGCATATCTGCGCGACTACATCGCCTTCGGGTTTTCGGACTAGGGGGCGGGCCTTTCGGCCCGCCTGCCCGTCACGCCTTAAGCAGCGCCGCCAGTTCGGCCTGCTTTTCACGCACCAGCGCCGCGTCGCCATCGGATTCGACGTTCAGGCGGACCACCGGTTCGGTGTTCGACTTGCGCAGGTTGAACCGCCACTTGCCAAAGTTCAGCGAAACCCCGTCCAGGTCGTCCCGGCTGTCGGCCTGCGGCTCGTAGGTTTCGATCAGGCGCGCGATGGCCGCATCCGGGTCCGAGATGGTATAGTTCGTCTCTCCGGACGACGGATAGAGGCGCATCCGCTCTTCCAGCATCTCGGCCAGGGTCATGCCCTTGCGCGACAGCAGTTCGATCATCAGCAGCCACGGGATCATGCCGCTGTCGCAATAGTAGAAGTCGCGGAAATAGTGATGCGCCGACATCTCTCCGCCATAGATCGCGCTGACATCGCGCATCTTGCGCTTGATGAAGGCATGGCCGGTCTTGGACACCACGGCCTCGCCGCCGGCCTCTTCGATCATGGCACGGGTGTTCATGATCACGCGGGGGTCATGGACGATCTTCTCGCCGGGCGACTTCTCCAGGAATGCCGCGCCCAGCAGGCCCACGATGTATTCACCGGGAATGAAGCGCCCGTTCTCGTCGAAGAAGAAGCAGCGGTCGAAATCGCCGTCCCAGGCCACGCCCAGGTCGGCCTTTTCTTCCTTCATCCGCGCGACGGTGGGGGGCTGGTTCTCGTCCAGCAGGGGGTTGGGGATGCCGTTGGGAAAGCTGCTGTCGACGTTGTGGTGCATCCGGACGAATGTCAGCGGCGCGCCTCGACGCTCCAGCTCCTCGGCGATCGCGTCGAAGGTCGGGCCTGCGGTGCCGTTGCCGGCATTCACCACGATCTTCATCGGGCGCAGCGCGGCCACATCGACGAAATCGGCCATGCGCGATGCGTATTCGGCGCGGGCATGGCTGAAATCGGTGACGCTGCCCTTGGTGGTGGGGGCGAATTCGCCGTTGGTGGCCAGATCGACGATGGGCGGCAGTTCGGTCGCCGGGTCCAGCGGCGCCGAGCCGCGACCCACGATCTTCATGCCGTTGTAGTTGATCGGGTTATGCGAGGCCGTGACCTCGATGCCGCCATCGGTGTCCTGGTTGCCGGTGTGGAAATACACCTCCTCGGTGCCGGCCAGGCCCAGGTCCAGCACGTCGGCGCCGCCGTCGGTCAAGCCCTCGATCAGCGCCGCGGCCAGTTCGGGCGAGGATTCGCGGCTGTCGCGACCCACGACGACGCGCTTGGCGCCGCGCGCTTGCGCAAAGGCGCGACCGATGCGATAGGCGACGTCCGCATCCAGGTTCTTGCCCAGCTCTCCGCGCACGTCATACGCCTTGAAGCAGGTGATCTCGCGCTTGCCCAGCTGATCGCGATTGTCCATGAAGTCCTCCGGTTCCTGTTTGCATCAGCGCTAACAGGTTCAAACCGTTTTTCAAGGCCGCCGGGACCGGATTGGTTCCCTCGGACCTTGGGATCAGGTGACGGCGCGCGTTCGGCACGCTAGCCTTGCGCAAAAGCAAGGAGACCCCGATGGATGCCAAGGCCCTGATTGCCGCCTATTACGACGCTTTCAACGCGGGGCGCACCGACGACATGCTGGCGCTGCTGCATGACGATGTCGAGCACCACGTGAACGAGGGCAAGATCCGCCGCGGCCGCGCGCTGTTCGCGGAATTCAACGCCCACATGACCGAAAGCTATCGGGAAAACCTGACCGACATGGTCATCATGGCCAACGAGGCGGGCGACCGCGCGGCGGCGGAATTCGTCGTGAACGGGACCTATCTGAAGACCGATCCCGGCCTGCCCGAGGCCCGCGGCCAGACCTATCGCCTGCCTGCGGGCGCGTTCTTCACCATCCGCGACGGCCGCATCGCGCGGGTGACCACCTATTACAACCTGGCCGACTGGATGGCCCAGGTCGGCGCATGAGCGTCGCGGTCCGCGTCCTGACCGGCGATGCGCTGGCCGACGCGCTGCCCGACGTGGCGCGCCTGCGCATCGACGTGTTCCGCGACTGGCCGTACCTGTATGACGGCGACGCCGATTACGAACGCGACTATCTGCGCGCCTACCAGTCGCCCGGCGCGGTCGTGGTCGCCGCGATGGACGGGGACCGGATCGTGGGGGCGGCCACGGGCGCGCCGATGTCGGATCACGCCGCCGATTTCGGCGCGGCATTCGCGGATCGTCCCGAACCGCTGTCCGACATCTTCTACTGCGCCGAATCGGTGCTGCTGCGGGCCTATCGTGGGCACGGGCTGGGCCATGCGTTCTTCGACGCGCGCGAGGATCACGCCCGCGCCCTGGGCGCACGCTGGTCAGCCTTCTGCAGCGTGATCCGTCCCGCGGATCACCCGATGCGTCCGGCCGAGTACTGGCCGCTGGATGCGTTCTGGCGCAAGCGCGGCTATGCGCCCCTGCCGGGCGTCGTCGCGCAGTTCGCCTGGAAGGACCTGGGCCGGGCCACCGAGACCGAAAAGACCCTGCAATTCTGGATGAAACCGCTGTGAAGATTGCCGCCGCCGCCTATCCGATCGACTGGTTCGACAGCTTCGACGCCTATGCCGCCAAGCTGGCACGGTGGGTCTCCGATGCTGATGCCGATCTGTTGGTCTTCCCCGAATACGGCGCGATGGAGCTGGCATCCCTGTCCGGGCGCGCGGTCGCCGGCGATCTGGAGGCCAGCCTGCATGCCGTGGCGGCGCTGGACCCGCAGGTCAGGGCGCTGCATGCGGACCTTGCGGCGCGGCACGGCTGTCACATCCTGGGCGCCTCGGGGCCGGCCTTCGACGGCGCGCGCCCGGTCAACCGTGCGGTGCTGTATGGCCCCGACGGGGTGATCGGCCACCAGGACAAGCAGATCATGACCCGGTTCGAACGCGAGGAATGGCATGTCACCGGCGCGCCCGGCCTGCGGATCTTCGACACGACCCTGGGGCGGATCGGCATCCTCATCTGCTATGACAGCGAATTTCCGTTGCTGGGACGGGTGCTGGCGCAGGCCGGGGCGCAGCTCCTGCTGGTGCCCAGCTGCACCGACACAGTTGCGGGGTTCAGCCGGGTGCGCATCGGCGCGATGGCCCGCGCGCTGGAAAGCCAGTGCGTCGTGGTCCAGGCGCCCACCGTCGGCCCCTGCGACTGGATGCCCGCGCTGGACGAGAACCGGGGCCGCGCCGCGATCTATGGCCCGCCCGACGGTTTCTGGCCCGAGACCGGGATCATCGCCGAAGGAGAGATGGACGCACCGGGATGGGTGCGCGCGACCGTCGATCTGTCCCGCGTCGATGTCAGCCGCAGGGATGGCGCGGTCCTGCCCTTCGCGCATTGGCCGGAACAGAAACCCTGTCGCCTGATCTGAGGACAGCCGGAATTTACACTGTATTAACCGGTTTGCGCTTTAACTGACCCCGGATCGCGCCATATCCTGAAGGTCATGCTGCATGTCACCGAAACCATCGCCATCCAGGAATGGGAACTGTCCGAACAGTTCACCCGGTCTCAGGGACCGGGCGGGCAGAACGTGAACAAGGTCGAGACCGCCGTCGAGCTGCGGTTCGAGGCCGCGACATCCCCCAGCCTGCCCGACCCGGTCAAGCGGCGGCTGCAGCGGCTGGCCGGGCGGCGCTGGACGCAGGACGGGGCCGTCCTGATCCTGTCCCAGGAAACCCGCAGCCAGGCCCGAAACCGCGAACTGGCCCGCGAACGGCTGGCCGACCTGATCCGCCAGGCCCTGGTCGCGCCCAAGCGCCGCATCGCCACCCGCCCCACCCTGGGCAGCCAGCGCCGCCGGCTGAAGGCCAAGTCGGTGCGCGGAGAGGTCAAGTCCCTGCGTGGCAAGGTGGAGGACGAATGAGCGTCTGGCGCCGGACCCTCGATCTGCTGCTGGGGCGGCGGCCGGTGCTGATGCAGGTCGGCGCGATCTGCCGCGACCCGGCCAGCGGCAATGTCCTGCTGATCACCAGCCGCGACACGGGCCGTTGGGTCATTCCCAAGGGCTGGCCGATGGAAGGGCGCACCCTTCCCGGCGCCGCAGCCCAGGAGGCCTGGGAGGAGGCCGGCGTGCGCGGGCGCATCCGCCCGGCCGAACTGGGCCGCTTCCGATACAGAAAGCAGCAGGATCAGGGCTATGCCGTCCCGGTCGAGATGCGGGTCTATCTGCTGTCCGTGGACAGCGTGTCAGACCGGTTTCCCGAGGCCCGGCAGCGCAAGCGTCGCTGGTTCGCCCCGGTCGAGGCCGCCCGCATGGTGGTCGAACCGGGGCTCAAGCAGATCCTGGCCGGTCTGGACCGCCCCGATGCCGCCTAAGCCGGCATGACGCACCGCCCTGGCTTTCGCGCGCTGGACAAGGATCTGGGCCGCATCGGCCATGCCGAGGTCGCACAGATGCATGCCTTCCGTCCCGTCTGGCGGCTGGGGCTGGCGGTGCTGGCGCTGGTGGGCGGGTTGCTGATGGTCATGGCGCTGTCGGGTGCCGCGCCCGGCATGCTGGCCATCGGGGCGGGGCTGGTGGTCGCGGCCTGGCTGGGCGTGGCGATCGGGGCGAACGACGTCGCGAATTCCTTGGGTCCGGCGGTCGGGGCGGGGGCCATCGGACTGCTGCCCGGGCTGGCGCTGGTCGCCGTCGCGGGCGTGGCGGGGGCGGTGCTGGCCGGGGGCGCGGTGTCGGCCCGTCTGGCGGGCGGCATCGTCCAGCTGGCACCCCTGGCCGAGGGCGGGCGCGCCCCGATGATGATGGTCGCCGCGCTGATCGGGGCGGCGGTCTGGATCACCCTGGCCACGGGCATCGGCCTGCCGGTCAGCACGTCGCATTCCATCGTGGGTGGCATTGCGGGGGCGGGGGCGGTGGCCCTGGGCTTGTCGGCGGTGGCCTGGGGGACGCTGGCGATCATCGCATCTGTCTGGATGGTGACGCCGGTGGTGGCGGGGGGCTTGGCCGGCGGTCTGCTGATCCTGCTGCGCCTGAAGGTGGTCGAGGCGCCGGACCGCGCCGGGGCGGCGCTATTGTGGCTGCCGCTGCTGGTCGGCCTGATGGTGGCGCTGTTTTCGGCCTATGTCGTGGTGCTGCTGGACCTGGGACCACTGGCCGCCTGTGCGGCGGCCGCGCCGACCGGGGCGGGCGCGCTGTGGCTGACGCGGCGCAGCGTGCTGCGCGAACTGGCGCGCCATCCGCGTAAACCAAGCACCAAGTCTCTGCTGCGCCCCGCGCTGGTGATGTCCGTGCTGATCCTGGGCTTTGCCCATGGCGCCAACGACGTGGGCAACATCGCGGGACCGCTGTCGGTGGTCCTGCGCGGACAGGGGATGTCGACCGCGATCGGCGTGGTCCCGGTGCTGGTGCTGGCGGGCGGAGGGCTTGCCATCGCCACCGGCACGCTGCTGTTCGGGCGCCGCCTGGTCCACATGGTGGGCAGCGGCATCACCAAGCTGAACGCGGGGCGCGCCTTTTGCGKGTCGCTGGCCACGGCCGTGACGGTGCTGGGCGCATCGGCCCTGGGCCTGCCGGTATCGACCACCCATGTGGCGGTCGGCGGCATCTTCGGCGTGGGCTTTGCGCGCGAATGGCTGGACCGCCGCCGCGGCGGCCGGTCCGAGGCCCTGCCCGCGGACGAGACGCGCCGCCGCATCCTGGTGCGGCGCAGCCATGTCGTGACCATCACCGCCGCCTGGCTGGTAACGCTGCCGATCACGGCATCGCTTGGGGCGCTGGCCTGTCTGCTGGTGCTGTGGGCGACCGGGGTCTAGACCGTGACCGACAGCGCCTGCTGGACGCCCACCCCGAAGACGCGCTTGTAGCGTTCGATCTCGGCCGCGGGGCCGGTGGCCTTGGCGGGGTTGTCCGACAGCTTGACCGTGGGCCGCCCGTCGGCCGCCACCGCCTTGCAGACCAGGCTGAAGGGCGCCAGCCCGTCCCCCGGCACCAGCCCGCGAAAGTCATTCGTCAGCAGCGTGCCCCAACCGAAGCTGACCTTGACCCGGCCGTGGAACTGCCGATGCAGGGCCAGGATCTTGTCCACGTCCAGCCCGTCGGAAAAGATGATCAGCTTGCCCCGCGGGTCCTCTCCGCGCGACTGCCACCAGCGGATCGCGGTCTCGGCGCCCGTGGCCGGGTCGCCGCTGTCGATGCGGATGCCGGTCCAGCCCGCCAGCCAGTCCGGCGCGCCCGCCAGGAACCCTTCGGTGCCGTAGGTGTCGGGCAGGATGATGCGCAGGTTGCCGTCATGCTCCTCGTGCCAATCGGCCAGCACGTCATACGGCGCCTGGCGCAGGGCCGCGTCGCCATCGGCCAGGGCCGCGCGCACCATGGGCAGTTCATGCGCGTTGGTGCCGATCGCCTCGATGTCGCGGCGCTGCGCGATCAGGCAGTTCGAGGTGCCGGTGAAGCGGTCGCCCAACCCCTCGATCATCGCCTGCACGGCCCAATCCTGCCACAGGAAGCTGTGCCGCCGGCGGGTGCCGAAATCGGCGATGCGCAGGTCGGGCAGGGCGCGCATGGCCTGGATCTTCTCCCACAGGCGGGTCATGGCGCGGGCATAGAGGACCTGCAGCTCGAACCGGCCCATGTCCTTCAGCACCGCGCGGGACCGCAGCTCCATCAGGATCGACAAAGCCGGGATCTCCCACAGCATCACCTGGGGCCAGGGGCCCTCGAAGGTCAGCTCGTACTGGCCGTCGCGCTTGTCCAGGTGATAGGCGGGCAGGCGCAGCCCTTCCAGGAACTCCATGAAATCAGGGCGGAACATCTGCCGCTTGCCATAGAAGGTGTTGCCGCGCAGCCAGGTGCTCTCTCCGCGGGTCAGGGACAGCGACCGCACATGGTCCAGCTGCTCGCGCAGCTCGCCCTCGTCGATCAGGTCGGCTAGGCGCACGTCCTTGCTGCGGTTGATCAGACTGAAGGTGACGGTGGTGTCCGGGCTGTTGCGGAACACCGACTGGCACATCAGCAGCTTGTAGAAGTCGGTGTCGATCAGCGACCGGACGATCGGGTCGATCTTCCATTTGTGATTGTAGACCCGCGTGGCGATATCGGCCATGACGCTGTTTCCTTGACCATTTCGCCCTTGGTGCCTTGATCCGCGCGGGGGCGCAACCCTCAGGCCAGCGTGACGCCCGCCTGGCGCATCGCCGCGCGCGCGGCGGCAAGGCTGCCATCCAGGTCGATCGCACGGCACGCATCCTCCGCCACGCGGGTGGCAAAGCCCAGGCGGGCGGCGTCCATCGCGCTCCACGCGACGCAGAAATCATGGGCCAGCCCGACAAGGGTCAGGTCGGTGATGCCGCAGTCGCGCAGATAGCCGGCAAGACCGGTGGCGGTCGTGCGGTCGTTCTCGAAGAACGCGGAATAGCTGTCGATGCCGGCGCGGAACCCCTTGCGCAGCACCAGATCGGCCCGGTCGACCTGCAGGTCGGGGTGGAACTCCGCCCCCGGCGTGCCGATCACGCAATGGGCGGGCCACAGCACCTGCGGACCATAGGGCATCTGCGTCATCGAAAAGGCGGCGGCGCCCGGGTGGTTGTCGGCAAAGCTGGCATGGTCGGCCGGATGCCAGTCCTGCGTCAAGATCACCGCGTCGAAATCGGCCATCATCGCGTTGATCGGCGCCACGATCTGGTCGCCCCCCGCCACGGCCAGCCGACCGCCGGGGCAGAAGTCGCGCTGCATGTCGATCACGATCAGGGCTTGGGTCATCCGGTCCGCCTTGGCTTCGGTGTGGCGCCACTAGACCGCCGGGCGGTGCCGGTCGTCAAGGGTGGTCGCGGACCCGGTTTTGCCATACCCTGACCGCAAGAAGATGTCGCACGAAAAGGGAGGACACGATGGGGATACAGGACGATCTGCACCACCCCGGTGAATATGACGAGAACGAGGTCCCGACCCGCTCTGCGCAGATGATCTGGGTGCTGCGGGCGCTTGGGGTGGTGATGGCCGGCATCGTCTGGCTGCTGCTGGGCGGACAGGAGGGGCTGTCCGAGGATGCACGCATCGTCGCCGCCGTCGGCACGCTGATGGCCATCTGGTGGATGACCGAGGCGATCCCGCTGTCGGCCACCGCGCTTCTGCCGATCGTGCTGATCCCGGCGCTGACGGAAACGACCGTCGGCCAGGCGACGCAGCCCTATGCGTCGTCGATCGTGTTCCTGTTCCTGGGCGGCTTCCTGATCGCCATCGCGATGGAGAAATGGCACCTGCACACGCGCATCGCGCTGCTGACGCTGCGCAAGGTGGGTGTGGCGCCCCGGCGGATCGTCCTGGGCATGATGCTGGCAACCGGCTTTCTGTCGATGTGGGTGTCCAACACCGCCACCACGCTGATGATGCTGCCCATCGGCCTGTCCGTCCTGTCCCTGGTGGTCGAACGCGGATCGCGCCAGGACGGCGCCGCCGCCGAGGATGCGATGAAGGCCGGCGGCACGATCACCGATGTCGTCAAGGACCCCAACATCAGCGCCTTCGGCGTCTGCCTGGTGCTGTCGATCGCCTGGGCCGCGTCGATGGGGGGCCTGGGCACGCTGCTGGGCAGCCCGCCCAACGCCATCGTCGCGGGCTATGCCTCGGACGAACTGGGCCGCAACATCGGCTTCTTGGAATGGATGGTGCTGGGCACCCCGCTGGCCTTCATCTTCATCTTCATCGCGTGGTTCCTGATGACCCGCGTTCTGTACCGTTTCGACCTGCCGGAGATCCCCGGCGGCAAGCAGATGATCGAGGATCAGGTCCGCGCCCTGGGCGCCCTGAGCCAGGGAGAGAAGATGGTCCTGGCGGTGTTCCTGGGCGCGGCGTTCCTGTGGATCGTGCCGGGCCTGCTGACCTCGATCCCCGCGATCGAGGCCGCGGCCCCGTGGCTGGGCAACCTGGACGACACGGCCATCGCCATCGGCGCGGGCTTGGCCATGTTCCTGCTGCCCGGCAAGGGGCGCGACAAGATGGTCCTGGACTGGAAGGACGCCGAAGCCGGCCTGCCCTGGGGCGTGCTGCTGCTGTTCGGTGGCGGCCTGTCGCTGGCATCGGCCGTGGCGTCGTCCGGTCTTGACGGCTGGTTCGGCCAGCAGGTCACGGGTCTGGGCTCGCTGCCGACGATCCTGCTGGTCGCGGCTGTGGTCACGATCATCCTGTTCCTGACCGAGATCACGTCGAACACCGCCACCGCCGCGACCTTCATCCCGATCCTGGGCGGTGTCGCCCTGGGCATCGGGGCCGATGCGATGACGCTGCTGATCCCCGCGGCGCTGGCCGCGACCTGCGCCTTCATGCTGCCGGTGGGCACGCCGCCCAACGCCATCGTGTTCGGCACCGGCACCGTGACCATCGCCCAGATGGCCAAGGGCGGGTTCGTCCTGAACGTCGTGGGCATCCTGCTGATCACCGGCCTGACCTACCTGCTGGGCGGTCTGGCCCTGGGCCTGACCTTCTAGGGTCTGCGTTCTGATCTTGCGCCAAGGGGCGTGGCCGCGATAAGGCCACGCCCATGCTGCCCAAAACCCCCCTCACCGTCGCCGCACTCTATCACTTTGCCCGCTTGGCCGATCCGGCGGCCCGGCAGGGACCGTTGCTGGACCTGTGCCGCGCGCAGGGCCTGTGCGGCACGCTGCTGCTGGCGCCCGAGGGCGTGAATGGCACCATCGCGGGCCCGCGCGCGGGCATCCTGGCGGTCCTGGACCACATCCGCGCCTGGCCCGGTTTCGCGGGCCTGGACTGGAAGGAGAGCGCCGCCGACGCACCCCCCTTTGCCCGCATGAAGGTCCGGCTCAAGGCCGAGATCGTGACCATGGGCCAGCCCGACATGGACCCGTCCACCACCACCGGCCATTACGTGGCACCGCGCGACTGGAACGCGCTGATCGCCGCGCCCGACGTGGCCGTGATCGACACCCGCAACGATTACGAGGTCCAGATCGGCACGTTTCAGGGCGCCGTCGACCCCGGCACGAAAAGCTTCCGCGATTTTCCGGCCTGGTGGACCGACAACGCGCATCGGTTTCAGGGCAAGCGCATCGCGATGTTCTGCACCGGCGGCATCCGCTGTGAGAAGTCGACCAACTATCTGATCTCGCAGGGCGTCGATCAGGTCTATCACCTGCAGGGCGGCATCCTGAAATACCTGGAGGACGTCCCCCAAAAGGACAGCACCTGGCAGGGCGAATGCTTCGTCTTCGATCAGCGGGTCAGCCTGACGCATGGGCTGGCGCAGGGGCGGCACGGTCTGTGCCATGCCTGCCGCCGCCCCTTGGCACCCGAGGACCGCACCCGCCCGGAATTTGAGGATGGCGTTAGCTGCCACCGCTGCGCCGACGAATATTCCGACGCCGACCGCGCCCGGTTCCGGGAGCGGCAGCGCCAGTTCGACCGCGACGCCTGAACGTCTCCTTTGCCCAAATACCCCCTTCGGCGCGCCCTCAGCCCTGCGTGCCGACCCCGCCCGCTGCGATGGCGGCCATGTTCAGGATGTCGCTGACGGTCGAGTTGGTCGAACAGATCTGGATCGGGCGCGCCACGCCCGTCAGGATCGGACCGATGACGGTCGCGCCCGCCATCTCCTGCATCAGCTTGACCGAGATCGAGGCCGAATGCCGCGCGGGCACCACCAGGACGTTCGCGGGTGCGGTTAGGCGGCTGAAGGGATAGCGCGCGGCCGCGTCCATATTCAGCGCCACGTCCACGGTCATCTCGCCCTCGTATTCGAAATCGGCACCGCGGCGGTCCAGGACGGTGGCGGCCTGGGCCATCTTGATGGCGCGTTCGCTGACCGGATAGCCGAAGTTCGAAAACGACAGGAAGGCCACGCGCGGCTCCAGCCCCAGGTTGCGGGCGACGGCGGCGCCGCGGGCGGCGATGTCGGCCAGATCCTCGGGTTCGGGCCATTCATGGACCAGCGTGTCGCCGATCAGCACGATCCGGCCCCGGTGCAGCACGGCGGTGATGCCCACCGCCCCGTCCTGCGGGCGCACGTCGAAGACATGGCCGATCTGCGCCAGCACCGGTGCGTTCTTGCGCGTGGCGCCGGTCACCAACCCGTCGCCATGCCCATGCGCCAGCATCAGCGCCGCAAAGATGTGGCGGTCGCGGTTGGCCAGCTTGAACGCGTCCTCGCGGTCGACGCCCTTCCGTTGCAGGCGCTGGTACAGGAACTCGTGATAGCTGTCCAAATGCCGGGTGTTGGCGGCGTTCACGACGCTGATCTCGCGGAAGGCGTCGCCCATGCCCAGGGCCTCCAGCTCGGCCTTGACCTCGGCCTCGCGGCCCACGACCAGCGACTGGCCCATGCCGGTGCGCTGCCATGCGACGGCGGCGCGCAGCACGCGCGGATCGTCGCCCTCGGCAAAGATCATCCGGGCCTGGGCCTGCCGCGCGCGGGCATGGATGCCCTGCAGGATCGCGGCCGTCGGGTCCATCCGGTTCTTCAGCGTCTGGACATAGCCCTCCATGTCGATGATCGGGCGCCGCGCGACGCCCGTGTCCATCCCGGCGCGGGCCACGGCAGGCGGGATCACGTGGATCAGCCGCGGATCGAAGGGCGTCGGGATGATGTAGTCGCGCCCGAACTGCAGCTTGCGGCCATAGGCGACGGCGACCTCGTCGGGCACATCCTCGCGCGCCAGGCGGGCCAGGGCCTCGGCGCAGGCGATCTTCATCTCGTCATTGATGGCGCGGGCGTGGATGTCCAGCGCGCCGCGGAACAGGTACGGGAACCCCAGGACGTTGTTCACCTGGTTCGGATAATCGCTGCGGCCCGTGGCCACGATCGCGTCGGGGCGCACGGCATGGGCGTCCTCGGGGGTGATCTCGGGGTCGGGATTCGCCATGGCGAAGATCACCGGGTTGTCGGCCATGCTGACGACCATGTCCTGGGTCACGGCGCCCTTGGCGCTGACGCCCAGGAAGACATCGGCGCCCCTCATCGCCTCCTCCAGCGTGCGGGCGGTCGTGACGACCGCATGGGCCGATTTCCACTGGTTCATGCCCTCGGTGCGGCCCTGATAGATGACGCCCTTGGTGTCGCACATGATGCAGTTCTCGTGCCGCGCGCCCATGGATTTCAGCAGTTCAAGGCAGGCGATGCCGGCGGCCCCCGCGCCGTTCAGGACGATCCGCACATCCTCGATCTTCTTGCCCGACAGCTCCAGCGCGTTCAGCAGGCCCGCGGCGCAGATCACCGCGGTGCCGTGCTGGTCGTCGTGGAAGACCGGGATGTCCATCAGCTCCTTCAGGCGCTGTTCGATGATGAAGCATTCCGGCGCCTTGATGTCCTCCAGGTTGATGCCCCCGAAGGTCGGGCCCATCAGCTTGACGGCATTGATGAATTCATCCGCGTCCTCGGTGTCCAGCTCCAGGTCGATGGCGTTCACGTCGGCGAAGCGCTTGAACAGCACCGCCTTGCCCTCCATCACCGGCTTGGAGGCCAGCGCGCCCAGGTTCCCCATCCCCAGGATCGCCGTCCCGTTCGAGATCACCGCGACCATGTTGCCCTTGGTGGTATAGTCATAGGCCGTCTCGGGGCGGTCGGCGATGGCCTGGACCGGCACCGCGACGCCCGGCGAATAGGCCAGCGACAGGTCGCGCTGCGTGGTCATGGGGGTGGACGGCGTGATGTCGTATTTGCCCGGCCTCGGTTCCAGATGATAGGCCAGCGCCTCTTCGGGGGTGATGCGGCTGCGGCTGGTCTTGTCGGTCATGATGTCCCCCGAAGATGGTGTCGGGGCCTGCTTAGCGGCTTGGCCGGACCGCATCAACGCGCATGCGGTCCGGCTTGCGCTAACAGGGGCGCGTCAGATGCTGACCTTGACGAAACTGTCGCGCAGCGCCGCCGACCAGGCCGCGCTCATCTGCATGAAGTCCGGATCGCCGTCCAGGATGCGGCGGCGGGTGGTGATGGCGCAGGCATCCGCCTCGATCACCGCCAGGTCCAGCGGCATCCCCACCGACAGGTTGGACCGCAGCGTCGAATCCATCGACAGGAGAACCGCCTTCTGCGCGTCGGCCAGGCTGGTCGCGGGGGTGACCACGCGGTCCAGGATCGGCTTGCCGTATTTATGCTCGCCGATCTGCAGGAAGGGCGTGTCCTCGGTCGCCTCGATGAAATTGCCCTCGGGATAGATCAGGAACAGGCGCATGTCGCCGCCCTTCCTCTGTCCCGCGACGATCATGCTGGCCGATGCCTGCTGCTTGAGGTCGCGGCACTGTTCGGCGATCTCGCGCCGGGTGCGGCACAGCGTGTCGCCGATGATCGTGGCCACGCGCAGCATGGTCGGCGCCTTGAGGATCGAGGTCGTGTCGTCTGCCAGCTCGTCCTCGATCGCCTCCTCCAGGCGGGCGATGGTGGTCTGGGTCACGGACAGCGACCCGGCGGTCATGATCGCGATGATGCGTTCGCCCGGCGCCTCGAAGAAGAACATCTTGCGATAGCACGAGATATTGTCCAGCCCGGCATTCGTGCGGGTATCCGACAGCAGCACAAGCCCGGCATCCAGTTTCAGTCCGACGCAATAGGTCACCGGCACATCTTTCCGTTGCATTCCGCAGGGCAGACTAGGACCGGGGGGCGTGGGCTGCAATCGCTCGTTTGCGGGTCGCGTCATGAAACTTTGGGTCGCCTTGGCGCGCCGAATCGCACATCGTGCAGGTTCCACCACCCAAGGACGAACATGATGACCCATCCTCTTGCCCTCAGCCGCCGCGGTTTTCTGACATCGGGGGTGGCCGGCCTGGCGCTGGTCGCGCTGCATCCCTATTCCGCACGGGCCGAGGCGGGGCAGGCGCATCTGCGCATCATGGAGACGACGGACCTGCACGCGCATGTCTGGCCCTACGACTATTACGCGGACACGGCGACCGACACCCTGGGCCTGGCGCGGACCGCGGCCCTGGTCGGTGCCGTGCGGGCCGAGGCCACGAACGCGCTGCTGTTCGACAACGGCGATTTCCTGCAGGGCAACCCGATGGGCGATTTCATCGCCTACGAGCGCGGGATGGAGGGGGACGCGACCCACCCGGTGATCCAGGGGATGAACGCCCTGGGCTATGACGGCGGGACCCTGGGCAACCACGAATTCAACTATGGGCTGGAGTTCCTGGGCGCCAGCCTGGCGGGCGCGGGCTATCCCGTCGTCTGCGCCAACGTGGTGACCGAGGCCGGCGCCACCCCGGACCAGGACCGGACCCTGGTGCCGCCCTATGCGGTGATCGACCGGGACCTGACCGACGGGGCGGGCGCCACTCATCCGATCCGCATCGGCATCATCGGCTTCGTGCCGCCGCAGATCATGCAATGGGACCGCGCGCATCTGGAGGGGCAGGTCACCGTCCGCGACATCGTCGAGGCGGCCCAGGCCTGGGTGCCCAAGCTGCGTGCCGAGGGGGTGGACCTGGTCGTGGCGCTGGCCCATTGCGGCATCGGCGGGCGGACCGCTGAACCGGGGATGGAGAACGCGGCCATTCCGCTGGCGGCCATCGACGGCATCGACGTCATCCTGACCGGGCATTCGCATTCGGTCTTTCCCGGCCCCGACTACGACGGCGTGGCCGGTGTGGATGCCGCGGCCGGCACGATCGGCGGCAAGCCCGCGGTGATGGCCGGGTTCTGGGGGTCGCATATGGGCCTGGTCGATCTGCTGCTGGAGCGGCAGGGCGACGGCTGGACCATCGTCAGTCACCAGGTCGAGGCGCGCCCGATCTATCAGCGCGACGACGAGGGCGTGGTGACCCCCCTGGTCGAGAGCGTACCCGCCATCGAGGAGGCGACCGCCACCGAACACCAGCAGACGCTGGATTATGTCCGCCGACCCGTCGGCCAGACCAGCGCCGCGCTCTACAGCTATTTCGCGATGGTGGCGGATGACCCGTCGGTCCAGATCGTGTCGAACGCGCAAATCTGGTACATCGCACAGATGCTGGCCGGGACCGAGCACGAGGGGTTGCCGATCCTGTCGGCGGCGGCGCCCTTCAAGGCCGGCGGGCGGGGCGGGCCGGATTACTTCMCCGACGTGCCGCCGGGCGACATCGCCATCCGCAACGTGGCCGACCTGTATCTGTATCCCAACACCATCCGCGCCGTGCGCGTGACCGGCGCGCAGGTCAAGGACTGGCTGGAGCGCAGCGCGGGGGCCTTCAACCGGATCGAACCGGGGCAGGCGGACCAGATGCTGCTGAACCCCGACTTCCGCAGCTACAACTTCGACGTGATCGACGGGGTGACCTATCGGATCGACCTGTCGCAGCCGTCGCGGTTCGACGCCGACGGGGCGCTGGCCAACGCGGACGCGAACCGCATCGTCGATCTGGCAATCGACGGACAGCCGGTCGACCCGGCGGCCGAGTTCATCATTGCCACCAACAACTATCGTGCCACCGGCGGTGGGTCGTTCCCCGGCGCGGATGGCTCGACCGTCGTGTTCGAGGGGCCGGACACCAACCGCGACGTGATCGTCCGCTATATCCTGGACCAGGGGACGATCAACCCGTCGGCGGACGGCAACTGGTCGTTCGCGGCGCTGGACGGGGCGACGGTGCTGTTCGACACGGGGCCGGGGGCCGCGGCCTATCTGCAGGACGTGACCGCCCTGACCATCGAACCGGCGGGCGACGCGCCCGAAGGCTTTGCCCGCTATCGCATCACCCTGTGACGACAAGTGGACCGGGGGTGCTGCCCCCGGTTCCTACTGGGCCATCTCCTCGACCCGGACGGTGACATCCATATCCTCGGACCCGGTGCCCAGGGCAACGCCCCGGATCGGGGCCGCGTCCGCCGCGTCCAGGCCCGACCCCAGACGGACATAGCGTTCGTCCGGACAGCAGCGGTTGGCGGCGTCGAACCCGACCCATCCCAACCCCTCGACATGGATCTCGGCCCAGGCATGGGCCGCGTCATGGGCCTGCCCGTCGATGGTCGAATGCAGATAGCCCGACACATAGCGCGCTGGCAGGCCGCGCAGGCGGGCGATGGCGGTCAGGGCGTGGGTGTGGTCCTGGCAGACGCCCTCTCCCAGGGCCAGGGCCTCGGATGCGGTCGTGCCGGTATGGGTCACGCCGGGGCGGAACGCGATCCGGTCGCTGACCGACATCGACAGCTGATGCGCCAGGTCCAGCCGGTCGGTGCCCTCGACCGACTGAGCCAGATCGCGCAGCGCATCGTCGGGACGCGTGGCGGGACTGTCGCGCAGATAGGTCAGCGGGTGGATCATCTCGCGGTGGCCGCGCAGGACGCCTGCCGTGTCGCGGGTGTCGATGCGTCCGCTGATGCGCACGGTCACATGATCGACCGGACCGCGCACGGTCCAGCCCTCGATCCAGTCGCCGGCACCGTCGCGGAACCCCGGCCCCTTGACGCCGCCCGACACGTCGACCTGCCATTCATGGGTCTTCTGCCCCTCGAACACCGACGGTGTCAGGCGCAGGCTCTGCACCAGGTTCCGGATCGGCTGGCCATAGCGATAGACCGTCTCGTGAGAGATCTTCAGGCGCATGGGTCACACCCCTCCAAGCAGGTAATCCTGGTGGACCAGGTTGGAAATCTCGGACAGTTCCAGGATGAACCAGCTGAGGAACTCGTGCAGCCCCTCGTCGAAGATCATCTCGATGTCGCGTGCCTGCAGGGCTGCCAGAACCTCTCGCGCCTTGTCGCGGGCGCTGGTCGGCACCCCGTCGCCATAGCGGCGCGCCAGCCCTTCAAGGTGCCACACGGTCTCATACAGCGACGTGATCAGCGCGCGGGGGCTTTCCCCGTTCAGGATCAGGAAGTCGGCCACCTGGCCCGCGGTGATGTCGCCGCCATAGGCCCAGTGATAGGCCCGGTGCGCCGAGAGCGCGCGTAGGATCACCTGCCACTGATAGGTGTCCAGACCCGATCCCACGAACTCGATCCGCGGCAGCAGGACGAAATACTTGACGTCCAGCAGGCGCGCGGTCGCGTCGGCGCGTTCCAGCCCGTATCCCAGGTTCATGAAATGCCAGCCGTCGTTCCTCAGCTGCGTCGCGTTGATCGCGCCGCGCACGGTCGAGGTGTGGCCGGTGGTGAAATCGGTCAGCCCTGCGGTGTCCAGCTTTGCGCGCGGCTGGCGTTCGATCCGGCGCAGCTCCTGGAAGGCCACGTTCAGCGCGTCCCAGACCTGGCTGGTCAGCGCGGTGCGCACGATCCGACCGGCCTCGCGCGCCTTTTCAAGGCAGCTGGCCACCGATGACGGGTTGGCGCGGTCGAAGAAGATGAACTCCTCGATGTTCTCCTGGGTGATCTCTCCGTATTTCTGCGCGAACAGGTCCGAACTGCCCGAGGCCTGCAGCAGCGAGTTCCATTCGTTCTGGTACCCGGCCTCGGTGTTGGGAAGCAGCGTGATGCGCTGTCCCACGTCCAGCAGGCGCGCGGCGGTTTCGGCACGTTCCAGATGGCGGCCCATCCAGAACAGGTTCGAGGCGGTGCGGCTGAGCATCGTGTTACGTCCCCTCATTCCGACAACACCCAGGTGTCCTTGACACCCCCGCCCTGGGACGAGTTCACCACCAGCGACCCTTCGCGCAGTGCGACACGCGTCAGCCCGCCCGGTACCAGCTCGATCCGGTCGCCGCACAGGCAATAGGGGCGCAGGTCCACGTGGCGCGGCGCGATGCCCTCGTCCACGAAGGTCGGGCAGGTCGACAGTGCCAGCGTGGGCTGGGCGATGTAGTTCGACGGATTGGCCTGGATCTTGGCACGGAACGCCTCGATCTCCTCCCTGGTCGACTTGGGGCCGACCAGCATGCCGTAGCCGCCCGATCCGTGGACCTCCTTGACGACCAGTTCGGGCAGATGCTCCATCACATAGCGGTAGTCGTCGTCCTTCCACAGCGTCCAGGTCTGGACGTTGTTCAGGATCGGCTCCTCTCCCAGATAAAAGCGCACCATCTCGGGGACGAAGGTGTAGATCGCCTTGTCATCGGCCACGCCCGCGCCGGGTGCCGAACAGATCGACACGCCGCCAGACCGGTACACATCCATCAGTCCCGGAATGCCCAGCATCGAATCGGGGCGGAAGCACAGCGGGTCCAGATAGGGGTCATCAATCCGGCGATAGATCACGTCCACGCGCTTGGGCCCGGTGGTCGTGCGCATATAGCAGAATTCGCCATCCACGAACAGATCCTGCCCCTCGACCAGCTCGACCCCCATCAGGTTGGCGAGGAAGCTGTGTTCGTAATAGGCGCTGTTGTAATGGCCCGGCGTCAGGATCACGCAGGTCGGCCGGTCGCTGCATTTCGCGGGCGCCACCGATTCCAGCGTGCGGCGCAGAAGGTCGGGATACTGGTCGACGGGTTCGATGCGGTTGCCGCGGAACAGGGCCGGGAACATGCGCATCATGATCTCGCGGTTCTCCAGCATGTAGCTGACACCCGACGGCGTGCGGCAGTTGTCCTCCAGGACATAGAACTCGTCCTTGGCGGTGCGGACCAGGTCAATGCCGATGATGTGGGAATAGACGCCGCGCGGGGGCACGAACCCCACCACCGACTTCTCGAACGCCTCGTTCTGATAGACCAGGCGGGCGGGGATGCGTCCGGCGCGGATGATCTCTCCGCGGCCATAGACGTCGCGCAGGAAAGCGTTCAGCGCACGGGCGCGCTGCTTGATGCCGCGTTCCAGGCGGCGCCACTCAGCCTGCTCGAACACGCGGGGCATCATGTCGAAGGGGATCAGCCGGTCCGGGTCGCCCCCCTCGCCATAGACGGCGAAGGTGATGCCGATGCGGCGGAACAGCGCCTCCGCCTCGGCCTGCTTCATCTGGCGGAAATCGTCGGGCATGGTCTCGACCCATTCCCGCAGGCGGGCATAGGGGTCGCGGACGCTGTCGCCCTCGTACATCTCGTTATAGTAACTCATCACTCCCCCACTGGCTGACGCAACGCTTCCGGGTCTTTCCTTGGATCGATGATCCGCGCCCGGTTCCGGTAAGTCCACAGCAGAACCGCCGGATTTGCCCATTGGTTCCGCAGCTTGGCGCCGTGGCGGGGGCGCCGCTGCCGGCGCCCGGGGCAGCCTGCCGGTTTGGCAGGCAGATCAGCACAGTTCGACCGCCAGCGCGGTTCCCTCGCCGCCGCCGATGCAGATCGCGGCCACGCCCCGGCGCAGCCCTCGCGCCTGCAGCGCATGGATCAGCGTGACAATGATCCGCGCCCCCGACGCGCCGATCGGATGGCCCAGGGCGCATGCTCCGCCATGCACGTTCACGCGGTCATGGGACAGGCCCATCCGCGCCATGAAGGCCATCGGCACGACGGCAAAGGCCTCGTTCACCTCCCACAGAGCGACGCTGTCGCTGTCCCATCCGATCCGCGCCAGCAGCTTTTCGGCGGCGGGCACGGGCGCGGTGGGGAACTGGCCGGGGGCTTGGGCGTGGCTGGCATGGCCGACGATGCGCGCGACGGCGCCCTCCGCCCGACCGCCCAGCACCAGCGCCGCCGCCCCGTCCGAGATGGACGAGCTGTTGGCCGCCGTCACGGTGCCCCCGTCGCGGAACGCGGGTTTCAGCAGCGGGATCTTGTCGGGGCGGGCCTGGCCGGGCTGTTCGTCGGTGTCGACCACGGTGACCTTGCCGCGACCCGGCACGGTGACGGGTGCGATCTCGGTCGCGAACGCGCCGCCGGCGATGGCATCCTGTGCGCGCGTCAGGCTGGCCAGGGCGTAGTCGTCCTGCGCCTGGCGGGAAAAGGCGAACTCCGCGGCGCAATCCTCGGCAAACGTGCCCATCAGGCGGCCCTTGTCATAGGCATCCTCCAGCCCGTCCAGGAACATGTGGTCCAACGCCTGTGCATGCCCCAGGCGCGCCCCGGCGCGCATTTTGGGCAGCAGGTAGGGGGCGTTCGACATGCTCTCCATGCCGCCCGCGACGACGATGCCGGCGCTGCCGGCGCGGATGGCATCGGACGCCATCATCACGGCCTGCATCCCCGATCCGCACATCTTGTTCAGCGTCGTTGCCGGCACCTCCTGTCCCAGCCCCCCGGCAAAGCCCGCCTGCCGCGCCGGGGCCTGGCCCTGGCCCGCGGGCAGGACGCAGCCCATGAACAGCGCATCGACCGCGGGCCCGCCCGCGCGCGCCAGTGCCGCGGCGATGGCCGCCCCACCCAGATCGGCCGCGGACACCCCCGACAGCGCGCCCATCAGCCCGCCCATCGGCGTGCGCGCCGCCCCCAGCACGTAGATGTCCTGAATTGTCATGATCTTTCCCCCCGATCTGTCCTCGCGCTTACCGGATCGTAACCTTTGGGGTCTAGTCAAGGATGCAGATGCGCAAGGAAGGCCCGGAATCATGCAGTTCATCGTCGAAGACGCCGAATCCCATCTGAACATCACGGTGACGGAACCCCGTATCGACGCGGCGATTGCGACCCTGTTCAAGGACAAGCTGCGCGAGATCGTGGTCAAGAACCGCAAGCCGGTGCACATGGACATGGCGGCGGTGGACTTCATGGACAGCTCTGGCCTGGGGGCGATGATCGCCGTCCGCAAGAGCCTGCCCGAGAACCTGGCGCTGGTGCTGTTCGCGCTGACGCCCAATGTCGAACGCGTGTTCCGCCTGACGCGGATGGACAGCGTGTTCGACATCCAGCCCCGCACCGCTCAGCCCCGCACCGCTCAGAAGGAGCAACGAGAATGACACCCAGTGAACGCTCCAATCCGGGCATCGGAAACCGTGCATCCGCACTGACGCAGCCGATGTTCCACCGCGTCCTGAACGCCCATCCGATGATCGTGCGCGACACCCTGCAGGACGTCCGCCAGCGTTTCCGCGGAGAGGTGGGCGACGACACTCTGGGCCGGCTGGAACTGGTCCTGGCCGAGGTGATGAACAACGTCGCCGAACACGCCCCGCTGGGCCAGGCGGAACAGGCGCGGCTGCCGGTGATCCACCTGTGCATCGTGCGCCACAGTTCGGGCCTGGCCTGCGCGCTGACCGATGACGGGATCTCGCTGCCTGACGACTGCCTGCTGCCGCGCAGCCTGCCGCCGATGGTCGCGGACGATCTGCCCGAAGGCGGCTTCGGCTGGTTCCTGATCCAGGACCTGACGCAGGCCCTGTGCTATTACCGCGAGGAAAGCCGGAACTATCTGGCCTTCAGCATCCCCTTTGCCCAGATGGAGGTCGACGCCTAGTTGACCGGTCCCGCCAGGAAATAGCGGCCGTCCTGAAAGGCGCTGAACATGTCCCCGACCTCGGGGTGGTCCAGCGGTTCGCCCGACACGTCCAGTTCAAGGTTCTGTTCGGATACATAGGCCACGTAATAGGTCGCCTCGGTCTCGGCGAACAGGTGATAGAACGGCTGGTCACGGTCGGGGCGCGAATCCTCGGGGATGGATTCGTACCATTCCTCGGTATTGGCGAATTCGGGATCGACGTCGAAGATCACGCCCCGGAACGGCCGCGAACGGTGCCGGACGACCTGTCCCAGGCTGTATTTCGCGTGGCGGCTTTGGGCCTGCATCCGGGCGGTATCCATCGTTCGTGTCAGGGATCAACAAAAGTCAGCGCGCCTTCTAGCGCGCCGCGACGGTCCTGTCCACCGGCAGGCGATCAGGGGGCGATGTCGTCCGCCGTCAGGGGCACGGTCGCCATCGACATCTTGGCCGACCCTTCGCTGACCTGGTTGGCATGGGCCAGATAGACCAGCACGCGGTTGTCGGCGTCGTAGATGCGCTGCACACGCAGCGACTTGAACACCAGCGAACGCCCCTCGCTGAACACGTTTTCTCCCTCGCCGGGGGTCAGGGCGCTGACGTCGATGGGCCCGGTGCGGGTGCACTGGATCGCGCTGTTGGACGGATCCTCGAACCAGTTGCCCTGGCTCAGCCGGTCCAGGACCGAGCGGCTGAAATAGGCCAGGTGGCAGGTCACGCCCGGCACCTCGGGGTCCTTGATCGCCTCGATGACGACATCGTTGCCGACCCAGTCCACGCCGACGCGGCCGACCTCCTCGGCCTGCAACGACAGGGGGGCAAGGGTCAGGGCAAGGGTCAGGGCAAGGCGCATGGTCTACTCCGGCAACAGGGGCTGGCGGCCCGATTCGGTCAGCAGGTGCACGGCACCCGGTTCGATGACGGCGGCGGACAGCGGCCGGCCATAGGCGGCGCCCCCGTCCAGGTTCAGGCGGTTTGCGTACAGGGCAGGGGCCTCCAGCGCGGTGTGCCCGTGCACGACCAGCGGCCCGAAATCAACGTCGCTGTCCAGGAACCCCTGGCGGATCCAGACCAGGTCGCCCTCTGCCTGGTCCTGCAGGTCGATGCCCGGGCGGATGCCCGCATGCACGACCAGCGCCAGCGGATGAAGATACCACAGCGGCAGTGCCGCAAGGAACCGCGCGTGATCCGCAGGAACCGCCGCCCGCGCATCGCGCAGCAGCGCCTCGCGCGGCTGATCCGGGTCCACGCCATAGGACCGCAGCGTCGCGGCCGCGCCCAGACCCGGATGGTCCACCCAATGCTGTCCGGACGACAGGCCCGGGTCGATCCAGTCAGGCTGGTTCAGAAACGCGGGCAGAAAGCGGTCGTGATTGCCGCGGGTGACGATCCAGGGCCGCCCCGCCTGCTGGCCGCGCAACAGGTGGTCCACCACGCCACGCGAATCGGGGCCGCGGTCGATCAGGTCGCCCACATGGGCGATGACCGCATCAGGCCCGCCGTCGTCGAAGATCCGCTGATGCGCGGCCTTCAGCAGGTCCAGCTGTCCGTGAATGTCGCCAATCGCATAAAGTCGCATCTGTCACCTGGCCGTGGCGCGCGGCAGGGAGGGTCCGCACGCCCCTTGGGTAAGGGCGTGCGGGGCCGAGGTCAAACCTCGAACTGCAGCCGGCGGGCCTGCAGGAACTTGCCGGTGTTCTGCAGCGTGGCCAGGGCCTCGTCGCTGATCGCCTCGTCCAGGTACAGGATCGCGATGGCATCCGCCCCGTTGGCGGCCCGCCCCAGGGTAAAGTTCGCGATGTTCACGCCCAGATCGCCCAGGGTCATCCCAAGCGCGCCGATGACGCCGGGAACGTCCTTGTTGCGGGTGTACAGCATGTGGCTTCCCACCTCGGCGTCCACGTTGATCCCGCGGATCTGGATGAAGCGCGGCTTGCCATCGCTGAACACCGTGCCCGCGATGGACCGCTCGCGCGTCTCGGTCACGCAGGTGACCTTGACATAACCCTCATAGGCGCCGGCCTTGTCCTGCTTGGTGGTGGACACCTGCACGCCGCGATCCTTGGCCATGACCGGGGCCGACACCATGTTCACGTCCGGGTTCGACGCCTTCATCACGCCCGCGATCACCGCCGCGTTCAGCGCGTTCAGGTTCATCTCGGACACGACGCCGTCATACAGCACGTTGATCGCCTTGATCGGCTCGTCGGTCATCTGGCCCACGAAGGCGCCCAGATGCGCGGCCAGCTTGATCCAGGGGCCCATCACCGCGGCCTCCTCGGCGGTGACCGAGGGCATGTTCAGCGCGTTCTGCACCGCGCCCGTCAGCAGATAGTCCGACATCTGCTCGGCGACCTGCAGGGCGACGTTCTCCTGCGCCTCGGTCGTGGCGGCGCCCAGATGGGGCGTGACGACGACGTTGGGCAGGTTGAACAGCGGGCTTTCCGTCGCGGGCTCGACGGCAAAGACGTCGAATGCGGCACCCGCCACGCGCCCGTCCTTCAACGCCTCGGCCAGCGCCTCCTCGTCGACCAGGCCGCCGCGGGCGCAGTTGATGATGCGCACGCCCTTCTTCAGCTTGGCGATGGCCTCGCGCGACAGGATGTTGCGGGTCTTGTCGGTCAGCGGCACGTGGAAGGTGATGAAGTCGGACTTGCCCAGCAGGTCGTCCAGCTCGACCTTGGTCACGCCCAGTTCCTTGGCGCGATCCTCGGACAGGAAGGGGTCATAGGCCAGCACCTTCATGTGCAGCCCCAGGGCGCGGTCGATCACGATGCCGCCGATATTGCCCGCCCCGATCACGCCAAGGGTCTTGTTGAACAGCTCGACCCCCATGAAGCGGTTCTTCTCCCACTTGCCGGCATGGGTGCTGACGCTGGCCTCGGGCAGCTGGCGCGCGACCGCGAACATCATCGCGATGGCATGCTCGGCAGTGGTCACGCTGTTGCCGAAAGGCGTGTTCATCACGATCACGCCCTTCTTGCTGGCGGCCGGGATGTCGACATTGTCGACCCCGATGCCGGCGCGGCCGATGACCTTCAGGTTGGTCGCGCCTTCCAGCAGCTTGTCGGTGACCTTTGTCGCCGACCGGATGGCCAGCCCGTCATACTGCCCGATCACCTCGGCCAGCTTTTCCTTGTCCTTGCCCAGATCGGGCAGGTAATCCACCTCGACGCCGCGATCGCGAAAGATCTGGACGGCGGTTTCCGACAGCTTGTCCGAGACGAGAACCTTCGGCATGTCATTCATCCTTGCAGGGGCATCGGGGCCAGGCCTCGCCGACGCCATGTTTCTTCGTTGGAGAAATACCAGGGTGGGTCCGGGGGACTGGCCCCCGGTCCGCTTGGCTTATTGCGCGGCCAGTTCGGCGCGGTACGCCCATTCGATCCACGGCATCAGTGCCGCGACATCGGCGGTCTCGACCGTCGATCCGCACCAGATGCGCAGGCCCGCAGGCGCGTCGCGATAGGCGCCGGCGTCCAGCGCCACGCCATCCTTCTCCAGGCGCTTGGCCACGGCCTTGGCAAAGGCCGCGCCGTCCTTGATCGTCGGATCGGTGAACTTCAGGCAGACGCTGGTCGTCGATGCGGTGGCCGGATCCTCGGCCAGATCGGCGATCCAGTCCTTGTCCGCGATGAAATCGCGCACCGCGCCCGCATTGGCATCCGCCCGCGCGATCAGCGCCGTGAGGCCGCCCAGGGATTGCGCCCATTTCAGCGCGACCAGGTAATCTTCGACCGCCAGCATCGAGGGCGTGTTGATCGTCTCTCCCTTGAAGATGCCCTCGATCAGCTTGCCGCCCTTGGTCATGCGAAAGATCTTGGGCAGCGGCCAGGCAGGGGTATAGGTCTCCAGCCGTTCGACGGCGCGCGGCGACAGGATCAGGACGCCATGCGCGCCCTCTCCGCCCAGCACCTTCTGCCAGCTGAAGGTCACCACATCCAGCTTGTCCCAGGGCAGGTCCATGGCGAAGGCCGCGCTGGTCGCGTCGCAGATGGTCAGGCCCGCGCGGTCGGCGGGGATCGCATCGCCGTTCGGCACGCGCACGCCGCTGGTGGTGCCGTTCCAGGTGAAGACGACGTCCTTGTCGAAATCGACCTCTGCCAGATCGACGATCTTGCCGTAATCGGCCTTGCGGACCGTGGCGTCCAGCTTCAGCTGCTTCACGGCATCCGTGACCCAGCCTTCGCCAAAGCTTTCCCAGGCCAGCATCTCGACGGGGCGGGCGCCCAGCAGGGTCCACATCGCCATCTCGACCGCGCCGGTGTCGGAACCGGGGACGATGCCGATGCGGTAATCGGCCGGCACGCCCAGGACCGCACGGGTCAGCTCGATGGCCTCGGCCAGCTTGGACTTGCCGACGGCGGCGCGATGCGACCGGCCCAGGGGCGCGTCCGACAGCATGTCCAGCGAATAATGGGGGATCTTGGCGCAGGGGCCCGAAGAAAAGCGCGGGTTTTCCGGCCGCGCAGCCGGGATCGCATGATCGGTCATGTGGCTAGCCTTCCAGCTAAAAAGCCCCTCGTTGGGGAGGGGTGTCCCACCGACCGACCTAAGGCCCCTCCCGCTCTGGCGCAAGAAAAAACTTTGTCCTACACCCGCAGGCAACCGCACAAGGACCGCGCCCATGTTCACCGTCTCGCTGATCGCAGCCCCTGCCGCAGCCAATCTGGATGATGCCCTGCCCGGCGGTCTGGCCGACCGGTGGGGCGGCGACGTGACGCGCTGGCTGTCGCCGGGCGTGGCCGCCGAATTCGACATCGCGGTGCTTCCGGGCGATTCGGATCAGGTCTGGTCCGACCTGCAGGCCATCGGCATCGACCTGGCGATCCAGCCCGCGGGCGGGCGGCGCAAGCGCATCCTGATCGCCGACATGGATTCGACCATGATCGATCAGGAATGCATCGACGAACTGGCCGACATGGCGGGCTTTGGCCCCCGCGTGGCCCAGATCACCGCCCGCGCCATGAACGGAGAGCTGGACTTCAACGCTGCGCTGACCGAACGCGTGGCCTTGCTGGCGAACCTGCCGGAGGCGGTCATCACCCAGGTCCTGGCCGAACGCATCACCTATGCCGCGGGCGGGGCCGTGCTGGTCGCGACCATGCGCGCGCACGGGGCCTATACCGCGCTGGTCTCGGGGGGCTTCACCAGCTTCACCCGGGCCGTGGCCCAGACCCTGGGCTTTGACGAACATCGCGCCAACACGCTGCTGGCGCAGGACGGCGTGCTGACCGGACAGGTCGCCCTGCCCATCCTGGGCCGCGAGGCCAAGGTCGATGCCCTGACCCAGATCGCCGCCCGCCTCGGCACCACGCCCCAGAACGCGATCGCGGTGGGCGACGGCGCCAACGACCTTGGCATGATCCAACTGGCCGGTGCCGGCGTGGCGCTGCACGCGAAACCCGCGGTCGCCGCCCAGGCCCAGATCCGCATCAACCACGGCGACCTGACCGCGCTCTTGTACCTGCAGGGCTTCGCGGAGGAGGATTTCGTCACCCCCTGATTTCTCCTTTGTCCAAATACCCCTGCGACGATTGCCCCACCGAAAGTCCCGATGATGTTCGAACTGACCGCCGACCTGGTGATGCTGCTGATGATGGCGGCCTTTGCCGCAGGCTTCGTCGATGCCATCGCCGGCGGGGGCGGGCTGATCACGCTGCCCATCCTGATGCTGGCGGGACTGTCGCCCGCGCAGGCGCTGGCCACGAACAAGGTGCAGGGCGTCTTCGGCGCGGGGACGGCCGCGCTCAGCTATGCGGCGCGGGGTCTGGTCGATCTGCGCAGCCAGTGGAAATCCGCGCTGATCGCGGGGGCGGCGGGGGCCGCGGGGGCGGTGCTGGTCAGCGCGATCCCCACCGACGGGTTGCGGCTGATCCTGCCGGTCATCCTGATCGGCATCGCGTTGTTCTTTGCGCTGAAACCCGGACTGAACGACCTGGACCGCACGCGCCGCCTGACGCCCCTGGTCTTTGCGGCGACGGTGGTGCCGTTCGTGGGCTTCTATGACGGGCTGATCGGGCCGGGGGCGGGGGCGTTCTACATGATCGGGTTTGTCACGCTGGCCGGATACGGGGTTCTGAAGGCTACGGCCCATACCAAGCTGCTGAACTTCGCCTCGAACCTGGGCGGGCTGGGGGCCTTCGCGCTGGTCGGCCAGCCGCTGTGGCTTTTGGGCATGGCGATGGGGGCGGCGCAGATCGCGGGGGCGATGCTGGGCGCGCGGCTGGCCTCGCGCATCGGCGCGCGGCTGATCAAGCCGCTGCTGGTCGTGACCTCGACCCTGTTGGCGGGTCGGCTGATCTGGCAGATGATCTGAGACCGCGCATCCGGCGCCCGCTCTGCCAAGGGGCGTCTAGAGTCGATATATCATATAATACAATTGGTTAGGTGCACCGTACCACCTACATATACCACCTACCCTTACCCTATTTTTTTCCGTATGTTTTCGCTGCTGCTCGACGTTCTTTCCTGTTGCATGGCAGCCTAGTAGGGCGAACTTCGATATTATTAGTAAAAGAAAAGTCTTCAACATTATCCATATCAGCTATTTGTTCGCACTCTAAAAATGAGCTTCCGTTAACATGTAATTGCTGGGCGCTGCCGTTGAACACGGTATCAAAACCTTGGAATGAGACATAACTAATCTCTACGTTGGAGTTGGGTCCAAATGTGATGCGCGGCCTTATTCGTTTAATTATCATCAGCTTGACCTATTTCGCTGCACATCAACGTCTTTGGCTTCATCGCCCTCGTAAATAACTTGGCCGGGAAGATAGTTATCATGTATTTTTATATTTCCAGCCTTTCTAATCTTAATAGCAGGCGAAAAATGATGATCTTGCTGCTGCCCTGAAAGAGTGTGTTCGCCACCGGGGGAAGGTTCAAGGTTTTGGACTTCATTGAGTTTGGGTGTTGTATGCCATGCCGAATACACGGCCAACAGTATGCCAAGCACCATGAGCGCTATACCGGCAAAGAAAATAATCTCGTGAGAGTCTCTGAAAATTTCAGGCGCGACTTGTGATGCGAACGTGCCACCTAAACCAATGAGAGCGAGAGAAATTCCTATTATAAGCTGCCGTCTTTCCACTTAAGGCCTCCAATTCAAAAAATTGTTCTTATCCGTTACGCTAAGTCATTGCAAAACCACTGTATAGTCGCATCTGTTTCGCCTACAGATTTTTTTGTATTTATGGGATCACTGGCCAGGGGTAATTTCACTACAGCAGGCAAAGTCTCAGTTTATGTTGGCAATAAGTGGCGTTACCCACAACGAATCGGGGTGCCTAGGTTGAACGGATGGGGGACCCTAGCGAATCAGTAAGCAGAGTCTCCACTAAGGGAATCCCCACCTACGAAATTACAGGGTAGTCAAAGCTAAATCATTCAAGAAAGCGATAAACTGAGGCGCGACTAATCCCGACAGTCTCAGCTATCGTGTTGGGTTTCATTCCTTCACTGTGTAGCTGCCTCACCTTGTCAGCCTGACGCATGGCAGTAGGGGCGCGACCCTTGTACTTGCCCTCAGCCTTGGCCTTGGCAATGCCTTCTCTCTGACGCTCTAGCATGATGCTTCTTTCGAACTCAGCTACACCACCCATGATGTTCAGCATCAGCTTGCCAGTTGGGGTAGAGGTATCAATACCCATATCCAGTATCTTGAGTGCAGCACCCTTAGCTTGGATCATGGACAGCAGTTCGTGCAGGTGGGCTACAGAGCGGGCCAGACGATCAAGCTTAGTGACTATCAGCGTGTCACCTTCCCTGATGAACTCTAGTGCCTCATTAAGCTTCTGACGGGCTGTCACATCTACAGACGATACTTGCTCTACGAACAGCTTCTCACAACCTGCTTGGTGTAGGTCACGCTCTTGAGCGGCAAGTCCTGCGGTCTGGTCCAGGGTAGAGGTCCGGGCATATCCAACGAGCATGGTCTTAGTCTCCAATTGGGGAATCAGTCTCACTAGATTCTAAGATGTTATGTCCTGACCGTCTCAAAAAGTAAACACCATTTCAGTGAGACAGGATTCATGAGGCTATCGTCTCACAGGGGCTATCTCACACCAGCTTGCTTCATTGAGACCGGATGGGAGTAGGCCGGAGAAGCAGAAACATAGTTCACGTACGCCCTAGCTAATTTGGCCTTGTGCGGCTTCTACTGAGCGTAAGCAGAATGGGAGCAAACACGTGCAAGCGGACTCAACCAAAGCAGCAAGTGATGATCTGAACGCCTCCACCAACGCAGAGCGGGCGTATGACGTTGGGTCCTTCATGGTCAAGGCAACTGCGGGTGTCCTTGCACCTGTAGGCGGGGGCGTACTGGCGGCGGCATTTGATCTGATCGTGACAGACCCTGCGATAAGGCGACGAGACAAGTTCCTAACGGATGTGAATGAGCGTCTGACTGAGATGGAACAGTCCGGGGTAATTAGAGCAAAAGACTTGGAGGACAGTGAGGAAATATCGTCCTTACTCCTGAAAGCGGTACAGACTGCTACACGGTCATCAGGTAAGCAAAAGCTTGAAGCCCTCAAAGAGATCGTAGTTAAAGGTATTACTGCAAAGGAAGCTGCCAGCGCTTCGCAGGCCCAGGTGATGCTCGCGCTTGTGGACCGTATAACTGAGTATCATATCATCGCCTTGAACTGGCGATCTGCGCCTCGCCGTCAATATTCACTAGGTCAGATAAGAGACAATATTCCAGAAGGCGCTAGGCAAAGCCTGCATTATGGGCAACCAGTCTTCACAGACAAACAATCCTTACAAGAACCAGTAATAGTGTATCAGTACGGAGTCTCTGATTTTGTTTTGTATGTGGAGAAAGCAAGTAAGACGGCATTTGACGTAGCGGAAGCTGATCTCATAGCTCTCGGTCTCACAAAACCTATTTATCAGATGGAGGAGTACCTAGAAGGTAGGAAGAGAGAGAAAAGACAAACAAACACTATTATCGGGGCCGAAATATCCGAACTTGGTAAACACCTTTTACGATATATAGGACTTATGCAAAAAGAACAGAAAACCATCCGTCATGTAGTCGGCACGATGCCGGTGAAATAACAAATAATTATCTAATAACAGCGCTTTTCCCAATGATGCTTTCTATAAGTTTCTGTGAGTGTGAGGCTATTGCATGACTGTTTCTTAACGAGTGCAAGTTAAACTTTCTAACCATGGCCGAATCTACCTCGCATAGTTTCGGGACCCTACCAAACGCATCACGTACCAGCACCATGCAGTACTTCGGTGAAATAGGCATCCATAACTCAACATTCTCGTTTGCAAGACCGCTAGGTCCCCCGTTACCTATCATGTAGCAATATCTACTAGATAAAACGAATGAGTGCTTGCCTTTGCATATCCCCCATCTCACTGAAAATTCCTCGAGTGTTTTGTTTACATTCTTTAACGGCCTAATTCGGCCGCGGGCAAAGACCTCACGCTTAAATTTCTCAATGTAGGCCGGATTCTCTAGATCACGCCTAAATGCCTGTAGAACGTCTTCTGGAAAGTCCTGGGCAGGGGGTTCATTCAGTACCCTTTGTACCACACTATCCAATTCCAGCCCCTCGAATGCGTTTGGAGTTCGCTTCATCATCTCCACGACAACCAACCGCATACTACGCTCGGATTCATCAGAAAACACGGGCAACGCACCATCATCTAAGGCGGAAATTATTTGAGGGATAATTAAGCCAAGATGATTGTCCAA
The DNA here is from genome assembly GCF_024105395.1 of Paracoccus sp. 08. Classification (NCBI taxonomy): domain Bacteria; kingdom Pseudomonadati; phylum Pseudomonadota; class Alphaproteobacteria; order Rhodobacterales; family Paracoccaceae; genus Paracoccus; species Paracoccus sp. 08. The sequence goes on from NZ_WEKR01000008.1 coordinate 71,230, forward strand.
AGGACCATAGAACGCCCTCTCAATAACATCGCTCGGGGTGCTGTCATAGTTCACGGTGTAAAGGTTCTTCTCCTGAAACGTAGAGTCAATATTTCTAATCTCCGGCGCCATAAATAAACCTGTTCTAGAGCATCTCTCCGAATACCATATCCTGTCCTTCTCCCCTTCAATCACGAATGCGCGTTGAACGGTCTTTGGAATATAATGATGCCTGGTGCTACGTCGAGATTTTGCCATATTCTAAACCTAACGATAAATAATGGTTTGTAGAAGTCCATACATCTAGCATGCGCGTTATCAAGCGATATTTCACTGCTGCCGGAGAGCGACACGGTAAGCATTTTCCACCAAGTACGAACAATATACATATTAGAACTAAAGTAGAGCATAGTACTGAAATAGCGGAATAATCTCAACGATACATCACTACTTTTGCGGCATGTAAGCTATTGTTATCTAACTACCGTATTACAGCTTTAGATAAGGGAAATATGACGAGCGCCAGCGGATCAGCTATAACACTTACAGTGTTCTATCTGTCACTCTTTGCAGAGTGAAAATCCTTGGACTCCTGTCGGGACAATCTACAAAGATTAGCTACAAAATAAAACAGGTAACAAGTAGTCTAATTCGTATCTTCTATTTGATCATAGCCTATCAAGGCTGACCGATAGGTTTAGTAATTACCATATAGTGCCTAGCTACTGTAGTTCTTTAGCTTATGTCTTGATGACTGGACTTGTCAGTCTCAGCCTGTAGGCTAATTAATTAATAGGAGATAAGTACGTAACTACAGTTATACCCTTCTTACCTTATATTGTAGGGATTAATCATAGAAGGATGAAGCAACACGAGTCCAAGGAGTTCGCTACGTAGTAGTGACTGATAGGGCAGCGTAAGCTGTCATATCTGATCCGCTGGTGCTCGTTACTGCGATAGTTTTTAACACGTCTGTCTTACTAGTTTTATTCTAAGGGTCAGGCTAAATTTCCCTTTATTTTCCAAGGGTTAAGACCCCCAGTTGGGCACATTCCGCCCAACCCTGTAATAATTGACTGGCCAATCAATAATAAATCAGCCTCAATAGGCCACTGAAATAGCGCCATTCCCCCAACTTTATTTTCGCGAGTGACATGGTTTACACTGCAAAAATCAGTCAGGGTGCTTATATTACTAGTACGAGAAAAGCATCAAACTATTAGCAAGAATTATGCCGATAATTGATTAATAAATGTTTACTGCTACTTGAAATTTCGACCAATCGTACCTATATTAGATAGGTGAAAAGATTAGCACGTCTGCTGTCTACGTGTTGAGCAACCTACCGTCATTCGTTGCTAATAGACAGTTTCCTGGTTGTAAAGCCGAACTTAGCCCTATGGCAGACCTGTTGAGTGGGTCTAGCTGTAGGGCACCTCTTTTAATTTGAACCATCCAACATCATAATTGTGCAGTAACTCTTGGCGGAGAAACAAGAGCACAAGTCATACTCTGGTTACGACAGGGTATAAGCCGTAGATTCCCTCGCCGCCACGAGGTAGAGTCTGCGGTTTTTTCTATTCTTAGGCTAATTCCATGAAAACAATTCAAGTACTCGATGCCTTGCCTGGCACAGGTAAGTCTACTGCTATCTTCAACATGATGAAGAAGAACCAAGACAGTAAGTATATCTACGTATCACCACTACTTAGCGAAGTAGAAGAACGTATCCAAGCCGAACTACCAGAAATGCAGTTCAAGGCTCCAAGTGGCGACAGCGATACCAAGACAACAGATGCCTTAAAGCTACTCTTAGACGGTGAGAACATCGCCACCACTCACTCACTCTTTGCACTAATGAACCAGCGCCACTGGCAGGTTATCCGATCTCAGGGATACACACTGATCCTAGACGAAGAGATTAACGTAGTAGAAGAGTTTGCTTGTAAGTCCCGTGACGTCTCAATGATGGTAGAACAGGACAGTGCAGAGATTACTTGTCCCTACAATCAGGTCATTCTGAAAAAGCCTGTTTCCTATTTTGTAGGTGGCTCATTCGAGAACATCGCCAAGGAAGCAAGTAAGGGAAATCTCTATACCACCAAGACAAACACATTCCTAGTTACACAAATCCCCATCGAACTATTCAAAGCTGCTGAACAGACAATCATCATCACCTACATGTTTGAGGGTTGCGTACTCGAAAGGTTTCTCAGGCTTCATGGCATTGAATGGAAGTACCTGGAAATCCCTCTCTATAGATCAAATGACGATGTAATCAAAACACTACGGAACAACATCAAGTTTGTTCATATTCCAACTATGGACCCTGTGAAACGTATTAGCCTTTCATCAACTTGGTATAAGAGAACTGCTACACCTACACAGCTACAGCTAATCGGGAAGATTGTACGAGGGGTTAGGACCCATGCAGATAATGACGACAATAGGATCATGGCAGCACTGCCTAAGCTAAACGCCAGCAGAGGTCATAAGTATGTAGGTCGCCCAAAAGATCGGCCAGTGTCCAATGTCTATCTATCAGCCATGTCTAGAGCCACCAATGACCACTCGCATAAAGACGTGGTTCTACATTGCTATGATCGTTATCCCCATGTTTCCGTAAGCGCTTATTTCCAGTCACACGGTCTACCAATTGACAGTGACCAGTTTGCATTAAGTGAAATGATTCAATTTGTCTTTCGTAGTGCAGTACGTAACGGAAAGCCTATCTCGCTATTTGTAGCATCTACCAGAATGAAGAAACTCCTAGAAGATTGGCTCAACCAGCAAGAAGAAGAACTACTAGACTTAGCTATTTGAAAGAAAAATTATGATTACCTTATTTTACAAAATACGCGCCTTTGAGACATTGCCAGAAGATGAACTTGACAAGAAATCTAAGTTTGCAATCTACCTAAACGATAAATTTATAGGCTTGGTAAACAGCCCCTCATATGATGGCGCTAGGCTATTGCTCAAGATGGGGTTCGATCATGATACCCCTATGACTACTCAAGCACAGGATAGTGCACATCCTTCTTGGAGGCCTCAACCCTTATGGAAGTGGGCTAAGTGGACAACCGAAGAACAGTATGACCGTGCAGTACGTGTTAAATCGTTCTGGGAGTGGGAACGGGTAGGTGTTTTAGAGGGCGTAAAGCCTAACCAGGTCCCGACCTACCAGAACAGTACTAATACCGTTCCCCGCTACACTCGTCCCGACTGTGAGGCAGTAGCATGAACGTCAATCAAATCTCACAGAACAGACAAGAAACCAGTCATCACCCTTGGCATGTTCCATACTCACCAGAATGTATCTGTGTTGGCTGTAAGACCAAACCCTACTTTGACGGTGAAATCTATTTCAGTTGCTGTCTGAAATGCCTTGAGAAAAAGTCTCTAGGTCCATTTAGGAAAAGGCACTTCAAGGAAAATAGTTACTCAACACTATTCTGGTTGACCGACTATGAACGCGATAATTCAGGGAAAAAATTGAATGATTAAATTAAAGACAAACTGGTCTATCCTATCTCAAGATCAAGCTACAACCAAGAAGGTACAGGAACTTAAATATTACCTAGATAACCGATTATCTGTAGTCAAAGAGGCTGCACAGGATGATCTAGACCGTGTTCTCGTAAGCTTCCTAGCCTACGGCTCCAACGAGTACCAAATCAGTATGGACTCCATTCCAGATCAGGACAAAGAAGTCGTCTCGGTATGCAGGGATACACTCACAGGGAAGCTGCTACAGCGCACAAAAGGCCGGAATGGGTACAGGGTCAGGGAAGTTCAATTAGGGCCGTACAGCGTCACCACAACAGGTACAGAGAGCAAATTTAGGGTACTCACCAAGTACGGTTCTGTGATCCTGGACGATAGTTACCATGATATTACCCTAGATCAGCTTAAGACACTAAATTACTACCCTGTCTCGTCTATTACCGTAATTAAGCCCCATCTACAGACAAGTTGGTGTGTCACTAGTGAAGGTCCAGCGCTACGGTGGCAAGGTGTAGAATGTGATGAACTACCCGAAACAGGTCTATTCGCACAGATCAGGGACAGGGCAGTAGCTGACAACTGGATGACACTAGCCCCTTACGGAGAAGATACCATTCTCTGTGTCGATGCCAATCAGGCTTGTGTTGCCTTGAGAGCCGCTACAGCAAGAGTAACTGGACAACTTTTCAACTACTCTGTCTCATTCAAAGATCAGTTTGGACGGAAAGGTGTGACTTGGGGTAGCAAAGGCTAAGTTCCGCAATCATCAAATAAATATATCCCTACGGCATTAAATAGCTGTAGGGACTTTTTCTATCTTAAAGGAATGAATCAATGATCTTTAGTTTTCTTTACATAGCATCAGCACTAGCAGTAACCGTATCAGCTATGAATAATTCCTACACATTCGATAACTATAGTTAGTGACTACAGCAATCTTTTTTATTCATGACTGAATGATGATTAATCTAATCTGTAGCGTGATTACTATGGTATTGCGATCCTCTGCGGAAATATAGGACTTAACCCTACCCGTTCAAGGGTCTATCATGTCACTACATCAAATAAAGTTTGGAGCGTACAGCGGCGATAGTACTGTCAGCTGGGGTAGTTTACCTAGATGGTGTTCCGCCGCTTTACGGTGCCTTCTAGGGCTTCTGTGGCACTACTCAGGTGCTATTCCAGCAACCTCTGCCAAGATCATCTCCTTGACCTCATTGGGCATAGGGCCTTTTTTCTTGAAATTGTAGGTGCCGCCATTACTTAGCGGAAATTCCTTTTTAGGGTTCTTCGTCTTGTATTCTTTGATAATCTTTTCATCCCCTGAAAGAACCTTATTATTTTGTTTATTGTCTGCCCGTTGTCTTATCTTAAAATGTCTAATTACTTCTTCTTTCGTTATCCCAAGAAGATCAAACTTAGAGATGCCTGACAGAGACGATATGCTGTTAATTTTTTCTTTTATAGACTCGGCTTCACCTACAGCACTTGCCTTGATTTTCTCTCTAATCTTAGCTTGTTGTTCATCGTGTTCTTTGAGTTGTGCAAGCAGATCATCAATGTTTTCTTCTTTTGCCATTTCTAATTCCAATCTAGTGTGTTGATTGCTTCTTGTAGCTTAGGGAAAGGGGTATTGCCGCTTGAGTACCTGCCATATGACATAGTGGTGATCTTGTGTCCAAGCAATCTTGCAGCGATCAATTCATCTATGCCAGCAGCTTCAAGTTGGCTAGCTACGGATTTTCTGAAAGAGTGGAATACTAGGTCAGGACCGTACCCGCAGTTAGTTTTGATCCTACCAAACCGTTTTCCAATAGCGTTTGACCTGTCCCCGTACTTGTTTTCAGTCAGACCGGACAGAACGTACCCATCTACAGAACCCTTCACCAGTGAGGCTACAAGGCTCGCAATGTCTTTGTGTATGGGGATGGTTCTCAGGCCAGATTTAGTCTTTGCGTCTTGAATGACTAGTCTATCTTTCTTTACGTCACTAGTCTTGAGTGAGCAAATTTCCTCTAATCTACAGCCTGTGTATGCTGCAAGTTGGATCAAAGCGATCATTTGAGGGTCTTTCGTGGCTGCTATCAGCTTCTTGTAGTCGTCTACCTCAAAGTGTTTGCGGCTTTCTGCATTGATCTTCTTTTGAGTAGTCAACCTAGCAGGCACTACATCATCAAAGGGGTCAGGTAGGTTCAGGTCTTTCTTGTCCTGTAGGTACTTCCAGTACTGACGTGCATTGGAAACAATCTTCCTACAACTAAGCAGAGACAAGCCTTGTTCAGCAATCAGGTTAATCTCTACCCAATCCTTAACAGCCTTCTTTGTGGCATCCTTGGCGTACTTGAACTGTTTAGCGAAGCGTTTGACGTCAGATATGCGAATATCCTTAGTCTTTTCTTCTATGTAGGTCAGTGATTTATCGTAATCAGCAATGAACTGCTTGAGAAGGACAGTCTTACCCTTAGCAATCTCGTCTATCTCTGTCTTTTCCGTATCTGACAGTGCTGACGCAGGACCTACAACATTCATGATGTGCTGAATCATTTCAGTGGTCAGCTTGGGGGGGTCATCCTTCTTACGGGAATCCTTCTGCACCTTCACCAGAAAGGCCAAATCAGTCTCTGAAAGGTTGTTCCGCGCTGCTTCAATCTCTGCTTTCCAGCGTAAGACGAGAGCGTGTTTTCGTACCTCAGCTACCTTGAGCGAGTCAGTCTGCAATGACTGCTTGAACCGGACCTTGCCTAGCTTCGCACGTAGGCTCTTGGGCACCTCTAGTGTGGCGTAGTACCCGTTACGTTGCTTGACCAGATATTGTGCCATATTGACAACTACCACCTACGATTCCCACCTACACCAACCACAACAACCTGTTGTAGATCAATATATTTTCAGGAGTCCATAGGCTTAAGACGCATCCGGCGCCCGCTCTGCCAAGGGGCGCCGGTTCGGGGCACGGGAACGGGACGGGGGCATCCCGTGCCGCACAGTAAAGCACGGCTCCATGTCGGGGCTGTGACGGCCCTCAGGCGGGAAAGCCCGGCGCGCGGCGCAGGTTGCCCGTGACCATGCCGCGACAGTTCAGGATCGGTCCGTCCAGAAGCGCCTGCGCCGCCGGATGGGCCGCATCCAGCACGCCTAGGTGGATCAGCAGCGCGGTGATCGCGGCCTCGCTGGCGCGGGTGCCGCCATCGGTGATCTTCAGCGCGACGCCCAGGCCCTGGTCGGGCAGGATCGCCACGAACACCGCCTCGGCCCCGGTCTTGATCGCCGCGACGCCCCCCATCGCGCGCATCAGCTCGGTGCAGGACCGACCCTCGCCCGCGACCATCTCGGGGTGGCTGCGCATCGCGTCCACCAGCCGCCGCATGGCCTGGCCGCGCCGGTCGGTGCCGGGATTGGCGAACCGCGCCATTGCGCGGGCCAGCCCCTCGACCGTGCAGGCCCAGTTCGGGGCCGAACAGCCGTCGATGCCGAAACCGGGGCTCTCCTCGTCGGTGACTGCCTCGAAGGCCTCCTTGACGGCGCGCTGGACCGGGTGGTCGGGCTCGACATAATCCGGCCCGCCCTTCAGGTGGCGGTTCAGCGTCAGAAAGCCCGCATGCTTGCCCGAACAGTTGTTGTGCAGCTGGCAGGGCGCGGTGTCCGAACAGGTCAGGCGGCGGTTCTCCTCCGGGTCGCGGGGCATGTGACTGCCGCAGCGCAGGTCGGACTCGCCCAGGCCCAGCCCGGTCAGCCAGCCGTCCACGGCCGCGACATGCATCGCCGCCCCCGAATGGCTGGCGCAGGCCAGGGCCAGCTGGCGGTCGGTCAGACCCGCCGCATCGGCGGCACCGCTTTCCATCAGCGGCAGCGCCTGGATCATCTTGCACGACGACCGCGGATAGATCACCTGCCCGGGTCGCCCCCAGGCCTCGACCACGCCATGAGCGTCGCAGATCACGGCATGGCCGGCATGCAGGCTTTCGCGCATGTCGCCGCGCCACAGTTCGATCATTTCTGCGGACCGCATGTTTTCTCCCTGACAATTGCGCGATTGTGCTTGCGCAGCCTTTAACGGGCGGCGATTTTCGCTATCCTGACGACAGATGGTTGAAAAGACCACAGCAATCAGGAAGAACGCCGGGCGAAGCGGCGAATTGAATTGGCAGGAGGCCAGAGCATGATTACCACCACCCTGCGCGGCATGGGCGCCAGCCTTGTCCTGATCGCCGGACTGGGCACGGCGGTTGCGCAAGAATCCAGCAACGTCGTGGCGACCGAAGGGGACTGGACAGTCTTCGCGGCCGACAACCCGCGCGAATGCTGGGCAGTCTCGCCCCCGAAATCCACGCTGAACACCCGCGACGGTCAGCCGACCGAGGTGACGCGCGGCGACATCCGCCTGTACGTCGCCTACCGTCCCGGCCAGAACGGAGAGGTCAGCTTCAGCGGCGGCTATCCCTTCGCCCCGGATTCGACGGTCGAGGTCGATGTGGGCGGCCGCACGTTCAACCTGTTCACCGAGGGCGAGAGCGCCTGGACCGGCAGCCCGTCCGACGACGAGGCGATGATCGCGGCCCTGCGCGGCGGCTCGTCGGCGGTCGTGACCGGCCGTTCGGCACGCGGCACCACGACCAAGGACACGTTCAGCCTGTCGGGCATCACCGCCGCGACCAACAGCGCACGCGAGCGCTGCCAGTAACCGCAAGGTTGCAGTCCTGACGGAACCAAGGGGGCGGGCCGGTTGATTTCGGGCCCGCTTTCGCATATGTGGCTGTCTTTCGCCCCTTGGGCCGTTCCAACACCGGTGATCTTCATGACCGATCAGACCCCGTCTGCGCCGATCACGCAGGACGTGATGACGCTTCCGCGCAAGCTGCCCCAGGGCGGGCTGACGAACATCGTCGGCCTGACGCGTGCGCAGCTGCTGGACGCCCTGGTCGCGGCGGGCACGCCCGAGCGTCAGGCCAAGATGCGCGTGGGCCAGGTCTGGCAGTGGGTCTATCACTGGGGCGTGCGCGATTTCGCGCAGATGACCAACCTGGCCAAGGATTACCGCGCCCTGCTGGCGGCCAATTTCGAGATCACCCTGCCCGAGATGGTGACCCGTCAGGTCAGCAGCGACGGCACGCGCAAGTACCTAGTCCGCATCGCCGGCGGCCACGAGGTCGAGGTCGTCTACATCCCCGAGGAGGGCCGCGGCACGCTCTGCGTCAGCAGCCAGGTGGGCTGCACGCTGACCTGTTCGTTCTGCCATACCGGCACGCAGAAGCTGGTGCGCAACCTGACGCCCGGGGAAATCGTCGGTCAGCTGATGCTGGCGCGCGACGATTTGGGCGAATGGCCCGTCCAGGGCGCCCCCAAGGACGAGACGCGGCTGATCAGCAACATCGTCCTGATGGGCATGGGCGAGCCGCTGTACAATTTCGAGAACGTCCGCGACGCGATGAAGGTCGTGATGGACAACGAGGGCCTGTCCCTGTCGCGCCGCCGCATCACCCTGTCGACCAGCGGCGTCGTCCCCGAGATCGCGCGCACCGCGCAGGAGATCGGCTGCCTGCTGGCGGTCAGCTTCCACGCGACGACGGACGAGGTCCGCGACCGGCTGGTGCCAATCAACAAGCGCTGGAACATCGAGACGCTGCTGGCCGCGCTGCGGGACTATCCCCGCCTGACCAACAGCGAGCGGATCACCTTTGAATACGTGATGCTGGCGGGCGTCAACGACAGCGACGAGGACGCGCACCGCCTGGTCAAGCTGATCGAGGGCATCCCGGCCAAGATCAACCTGATCCCGTTCAACGAATGGCCCGGCGCCCCCTACAAGCGGTCCAGCAACAACCGCATCCATGCCTTCGCGAACATCATCCACAATGCGGGCTATGCCAGCCCGATCCGCACCCCGCGCGGAGAGGACATCATGGCCGCCTGCGGCCAGCTGAAATCCGCGACAGAACGCGGCCGCAAGTCCCGCGCCCAGATCGCGGCGGAAACCGCCTAGAACAGCCCGTCTGAACCTGCCGCGGGCCCGGTCACGGCACCTGCCACCGGCAGGCTGCTCGACGGCACCCTCCTGTGCGGATGGCACGCTCTACAGTGCGTTTGACGGTGATCGCCGCCGCGGCGTCACGGGAGTTTTTGCCTGTCGTCCGGTCCAAAGGCCTGTCTGCGATGCGTTTGGCCTCGCCGCGCACAAACAGTTTTGGCGCGTGACCCTTGGCCCTGTTCGTCGCATTTTCAGTGTGGCTTCATTGGCGACCTGTACCATCGTGATGCAGGTTGCGGCCTATGTGCTTGGCTGTTCGACGACGTTTGCAGCAGCAGGGGATACCCAAACCGGGAAACGTCCGCCAAGGGACGACCCTCCCACAACTCGTTTGGCACAATTGCGGGAGCAATGACCGTCAGCGCCGCCTGCCGCCGCGGGGCAGGGTGGTCCGGTTGCCGCGGGGCCCGGTCTGGACGGGGGTGTTGTCGCGGTTCTCGTCGTGCAGCTTGCGCCAGCGTTCCAGGCGGTTCGCGTCCAGCGTGCCGGCGCGCACGGCCGCCTGCACCGCGCAGCCCGGTTCATGCGCATGGGTGCAGTCGCGGAACCGGCAATGGGGGGCCAGTTCGGTGATCTCGGCGAACAGCATCTCGATGCCCACGGCGACATCGGCCACGTGCAGCGTGCGCATGCCGGGCGTGTCGATGACCCAGCCCCCGCCCGCCACCGGATGCAGCGACCGCGCGGTGGTGGTGTGCCGCCCCTTGGCGTCCGATTCGCGGATCTCGCCTGTCGCCTGGGCATCGCGGCCCGACAGCGTGTTCAGCAGCGTCGATTTGCCCACCCCGGACGAACCCACCAGCGCGACCGTCCGCCCCGGTCCGCACCAGGGCGCCAGCACCGCGGCCGCATCGGGCGACTTGGCGTTCAGCGCCACGACCTGCAACCCGCGCTGCAGGGTGCGGGCGCGGTCGATCCAGTCCGACGGGTCGTCGACCTTGTCGATCTTGGTCAGCACGATCACCGGGTCCGTCCCGGCTTCGTTCGCCAGGGCCAGATAGCGTTCCAGCCGCGCCGGGTTGAAATCATCGTTGCACGACGTGACCACGAACAGCGTGTCCACGTTGGCGGCGATCAGCTGGCGGGCATCCGCCCCCTCGGTCCGGCGGCGCAGCAGGGCGCGGCGGTCCAGCAGGCGGGCCACCACGCGCGTGTCGCCCTTGGCCAGCACCCAGTCGCCCACCGCATAGTCTGCGGTCGTGGCATGCAGCGGCAGGTCCAGCCGGACCTGGCCCGCCCCGGTTTCGGCCATCAGCCGCGACCGGTGCACCGCGGCGATGCGCATGGGCACCAGCCCCGCATCGTCATCGGTGACCTGATCGGCAAAGAAGGGCCCCCAGCCCAGATCGTCCAGCGCGCGTGTCATGCGATCTGCATGATCGGGCCACGGGCGCGATGCAAGCGTTTCATTCCGGCGACCAGGCGTCGATGATCGCCACGGCCTCGTCCGCGGTCTCGACATAGCGGATCAGGTCCAGGTCGGATGCGCTGATCGTGCCGGCGCGGGCCAGGGCCTGCCAGTTGATGATGCCGTCCCAGAACTCGGCCCCGAACAGCACGACCGGGATGCGGGCCATGCGGCCGGTCTGGATCAGGGTCAGCGCCTCGAACAGCTCGTCCAGGGTGCCGAAGCCGCCGGGGAAGACCGTGATCGCGCGGGCGCGCATCAGGAAATGCATCTTGCGGATCGCGAAATAGTGGAAGTTGAAGCACAGGTCCGGCGTGACATAGGGGTTGGGCGCCTGCTCGTGCGGCAGCACGATGCCCAGGCCGATCGACTGGCCGCCGACCTCCTGCGCGCCCAGGTTGCCCGCCTCCATGACGCCGGGGCCGCCGCCGGTGCAGATGACCAGTTCCTTGCCGCCCTGCGCCAGGCTGCGTTCGGTCATCAGGCGGGCGAACAGGCGCGCCTCGGTATAGTATTTCGACAGTTCGGCCAAGGCCGGGCTGCGGGCGTCGCGGGCCGCGCCGTCGGGCGCCGGGATGCGCGCGCCGCCGAACATCACCACGGTGGATTCGATGCCGTGTTCGTCCATGATCATCTGGGGCTTCAGCAGCTCCAGCTGCAGGCGGACGGGGCGCAGCTCCTCGCGCAGCAGAAAGTCGCGGTCGCTGAAGGCCAGCTGATAGGACGGCGCACGGGTCTGGGGCGTGTCGGGCACGTGCCGGGCGCGGGCCGCGTCGCGGCTGCTGGCGGGCAGGGTGTGGGCGCGGTCCTGTTCGGTCGTATCGGTCATCAAGGCCTCGGGGTGGGGGATGCGCGGATTGCGCGGGCATTGGTTGATGCTTATAGCCCACAGGCAACAGTTTCCACCCGGACGCGACAGCAGCAAGAGGCCAAGATGACCCAAGACCTGGAACAAGCCATCGAAACCGCGTGGGAGGCCCGCGCCGAGATCACCCCCGACACGCAGGGCGCCGCCCGCGAGGCCGTGCGCGAGACCCTGCACCAGCTGGACAGCGGTGCCCTGCGCGTGGCCGAAAAGCGCGGCGCCGACTGGCACGTGAACCAGTGGGCGAAAAAGGCGGTGCTGCTGTCCTTCCGCCTGAACGACATGGAGGAGATGGCCGGCGGTCCGCAGGGCACCTCGTGGTGGGACAAGGTTCCGTCCAAGTTCCACGGCTGGACCCAGGACGACTGGCGCCGCGCGGGGTTCCGCGCCGTGCCGGGCGCGATCGTGCGGCGATCGGCGTTCGTCGGCAAGGGCGCGGTTCTGATGCCGTCCTTCGTCAACCTGGGCGCCCATGTGGGCGAGGGCGCGATGATCGACACCTGGGCCACCGTCGGGTCCTGCGCGCAGATCGGCCGTAACGTCCACCTGTCGGGCGGCGTGGGCATCGGCGGCGTGCTGGAGCCGCTGCAGGCGGGGCCGACGATCATCGAGGACGACTGCTTCATCGGCGCGCGTTCGGAGGTGGTCGAGGGCTGCATCGTGCGCGAGGGATCGGTCCTGGGGATGGGCGTCTATATCGGCCAGTCGACCAAGATCGTCGACCGCGAGACCGGCAGCGTGACCTATGGCGAGGTTCCGGCGGGGTCTGTCGTGGTGTCTGGCACGATGCCGTCCAAGAACGGTGTGAACCTGTACTGTGCGGTGATCGTCAAGCGGGTCGACGCGCAGACGCGGTCCAAGACCTCGATCAACGAGCTGCTGCGCGACTGATGACCACGCTGTTCATCGATGCGGATGCCTGCCCGGTCAAGGCCGAGGCCGAGCGGGTGACCGTCCGCATGGGTGTGCCCATGGTGCTGGTCTGCAACGGGGGCCTCAGGATGCCCACGCATCCGCTGGTCCGGCTGCAGATCGTGTCCGCGGGCCCCGACGAGGCCGACAAGTGGATCGCCGACAGCTGCGGTCCCGGCGACGTGGTGGTGACGGGTGACCTGCCGCTGGCGGATCGCTGCATCAAGGGGGGGGCGGCGGTGCTGACACATGCCGGAGAGGTGCTGGACGTGCGCAACATCGGCCCACGGCTGGCCACGCGCGACCTGATGGCCGACATCCGCGCGGCGGACCCGTTCCACAAGGGCGGCGGGGCGGGGTTCGGCAAGGCCGACCGGGCACGGTTCCTGCAGTCGCTGGACCGGTTGCTGACCGCCGCACGCCGCGCGGGCTGAGCGCGGACCCCGCGACGCGTCCATGCGTTGCACCCCCGACAAGCAGGAGAATGCGATGAGCGATGACACCGTCATCACCGATCTGGTCGGCCGCGTGCGCAAGGGGGCCGAGGGCGACAAGGTCAGCGTCGGACAGATCGCCGAGGCCCTGGGCCAGGATTCGCTGCCCCCCAACCTGATGATCCCGGCCTTTGCGGTGGCGTCGCCCCTGTCGGGCGTGCCGCTGTTCTCCAGCATCTGCGGCCTGCTGATCGCGCTGGTGTCGGCGCAGATGCTGATCGGTCGCGATCACGTCTGGCTGCCGGGCTTCCTGATGCGGCGGCAGGTGTCCGGCGACCGGTTGCGCAAGGCGCTTGACTGGATGGAGAAGCCCGCGCGGTTCCTGGACCGGGTCAGCCACGAGCGGCTGACCCCGCTGGTGCGCCGGCCCATGCGCTGGATCGTGCAGGGAATCTGCCTGTGCTGCGGGCTGGTGATGCCGCTGCTGGAATTCATTCCGTTCACCTCGTCGCTGATGGGCGTGGTGGTCAGCCTGCTGGCGTTCGGCCTGCTGGCGCGGGACGGTGTCTTCGTGCTGCTGGGGTTCCTGGCGATCGGCGGGGTGGTCACGCTGGTCCTGACCCTGATGCCCTGAGCGAGGAGCGGTTGGCCGGGGCATCGAGCCCCGACCGACCGCTGCCGCGGCACGGGCCCAAGGCACGCGACGCGACATGGCGCCCCCGTCAGGCGGGCTTGATCTTGTCCGCGGTGCCGCCGGCGAAGGCCGCCAGCCTGTCGCGGGCCGCAGCCTGGGTGTTCACGACGCCGGCCACGGCGGCCTCAGCATAGGCTGCGTCCAGCGCGCTCATGTTCTGCATGTGGCTGATGGCCGAGCAGATGGCAAAGTTCGACAGCGGCGGGTTCTGTGCCGCCTTGCGCGCGATCTGCAGCGCATGGGCGGCCGGGTCGGCGACCATGTATTGGCACAGCCCCACCGACACGGCCTCGTCCCCGCGATAGAGGCGCCCGGACAGCATCATGTCGATCATCCGCGCCTTGCCGATTAGGTCGGCCACGCGGATCGTGGCGCCGCCGCCCGTGAACAGGCCGCGCTGCCCCTCGGGCAGGCCGAAATAGGTGCCGGGCCCCGCCACGCGGATATGCGCGGCGCTGGCCAGTTCCAGCCCGCCGCCCACGACCGCCCCCTGCAGGACGGCGATGACCGGCACGCCGCCATATTCCATGCGGTTGAACGCGTCGTGCCAGCGCAGGCAGACCTGCATGAAATCGGCGGCGCTGCGATCCTCGCGGTGGTGTTCCACCAGGTCCAGCCCGGCGCAGAAATGATCGCCCGCCGCGTCCAGGATCGCGGCGCGCACGCCCGCCCGCGGCAGGGTGGTGAAGATGTCGATCAGCTCCTCGATGGTGGCCAGGTCCAGCGCGTTGCGCTTGGCCGGGCGGTTCAGGGTGACGCGGGCGATGCCCTCGTCGTCCACCGCCAGCAGGATGTTCGACAGCCTCAGATCCGCGATGTCGCGCATGTCCGGTTCCCTCCCTTGAACGTGCGCGTCCGGGGATAGCCCGCCCCGCCGCCTGCGTCGAGGCGAAGTTCGCCGTTGGCAAACGCGTGCGAAAGGATCACCCTTGGACCATCCATCCAGGGAGGGATGCACCATGAAGGACCTGACCGACGCCGCGACCAACGCGGCAACCGCCGCCCGCCGCCGCGCCGCCATGGCCCGCGGCGTGGGCGTGATGACCGACCATTTCGCGGCCCATGCCGAAAACGCCACCGTCACCGACATCGAGGGCAACCGCCTGATCGATTTCGCCGCCGGCATCGCGGTGGTGAACACCGGCCACCGCCACCCCCGCGTGATCGAGGCCGTGCGCGCGCAGCTGGACGCCTTCACCCATACCTGCCACCAGGTCCTGCCCTATGAGAACTATGTCCGCCTGGCCGAGCGTCTGAACGACGCCACCCCCGGCGATTTCGCCAAGAAGACGATCTTTGTCACCACCGGGGCTGAGGCCTGCGAGAACGCGGTCAAGATCGCCCGCGCGGCCACGAAACGCGATGCGGTCATCGCCTTCACCGGCGCGTTTCACGGGCGGACCTTCATGGGGATGACGCTGACCGGCAAGGTGGTGCCCTACAAGAAGGGCTTCGGCGGCATGATGCCCGACGTCTTTCACGCGCCCTTCCCCTGCCCGCTGCACGGGGTCACGACCGAGGACAGCCTGGCCGCCATCGACAAGCTGTTCAAGGCCGACCTGGACCCCGCCCGCGTCGCCGCCATCGTGTTCGAGCCGGTGCAGGGCGAGGGGGGCTTCTATCCCGCGCCCACCGATTTCGTCGTGGCGATCCGCGCGCTGTGCGACCGGCATGGCATCGTGATGATCGCCGACGAGGTGCAGACCGGGTTCGCCCGCACCGGCCGCCTGTTCGCGATGGAGCATCACGGCGTCGCCGCCGATCTGGTGACTATGGCCAAGGGTCTGGGCGGCGGGCTGCCCATCGCCGCGGTCACGGGCCGGGCGGAGATCATGGACGCGGCCGAGCCGGGGGGCTTGGGCGGCACCTATGGCGGCAACCCACTGGGAATCGCGGCGGGCCTGGCGGTGCTGGACGTGATCGAGGAGGAGGGCCTGTGCGAACGCGCCGACAGTCTGGGCGCGGCGCTGAAGGCGCGGCTGGAGGCGATCCAGCCCCGCATGCCGGAACTGGCCGACATCCGCGGCCCGGGCTTCATGGTCGCGGCCGAGTTCATCGGGCCGGACGGGCCCGATGCAGGCCTGACCGCGCGGGTGCGCGAACAGGCGCTGGCGCGGGGGCTACTGCTGCTGACCTGCGGGGTGCATGGCAACGTGATCCGCTTCCTGGCGCCGCTGACCATCCCGGACGACCAGTTCGCGCAGGCGCTGGACATCCTGGAGGAGGCGATGCTGGCCGCGCGCGCCTAGGCGCCGATCAGCACCATCAGCGCGGGGATGGTCAGGATGCTGGCCGCGGTCGAGATCAGGATCGCGGTCGACACCCGCTGCTGCGCCAGCCCGAAATGCTGGGCCAGGATATAGACGTTGCCCGCGACCGGCAGGCCCGCCGCGACCACCATGACTCCCGCCGACACGGGATCGACCCCGAAGGCCCAGGCCGCCAGACCCACCGCGGCCGGGTGCAGGACCAGCTTGGCCCCCGACAGCCAGGCCGACGGGGCCAGCCGCGCCAGGCTGCGCCCCGCCAGGCTGGCGCCGATGGCGAACAGCGCGCCCGGCGTGGCGGCTGCCCCCAGGATCGACAGGAATTCGTCCAGGGGGGCAGGCATGGGCAGGCCCAGCCCGCCCCAGGACAGGCCCGCGACCATCGCCAGGATCATCGGGTTGGCCGCGATCCCCCGCAGCACCGGCACAATCGCGGCGACGCCGACCCCGCCATTGCGCGAGGCATGCACGATCAGCGTGATCAGCGTGGAAAAGACCAGCATGTCGATGATCAGCACCATCAGCACCGGCCCGATCGCCGCCGGGCCCAGCAGCACGACCAGCATCGGCACGCCCAGAAAGCCGGTGTTGCCGATCATGCAGCACTGCGCCTCCATCGCGGCCTCGGCCAGGCCCAGGCCGCGGGCGCGCGCGACCCACAGGCCCACCGCCCAGACCGCCGTGGAGCCTGCCAGATAGCCCAGCACGAAGCGCAGATCGAACAGCCGACCCAGATCGACCCCCGCGGCAAAGCGGAACAGCATCGCCGACAGCGCGAAATAGAACACGAACTTCGTCAGCCAGGCCGCGCCCTGGGCAGGAAAGAACCGCGTGGCGGCGGCGACCCAACCCAGCCCGATCAGGGCGAAGAAGGGCAGGGTCTTGAGCAGGATCTCGGTCATCTGGCCCCCGGGGCGGGGGCCGTCAGCCCGATCCGATCAGCACCCCCACGGCCAGCACCAGACCACCGCCCACGACGACTTGCAAGACGGCCCGCCAGAAGGGCGTCTGCATCCAGCGGTTCTGGATCCAGGCGATGGCCCACAGCTCGACAAAGACCACCAGGATGGCGATGGTGGTCGCAGTCCAGAAATCCGGGATCAGATAGGGCAGGGCGTGCCCCATCCCGCCCACGGTGGTCATCACCCCCGACGACAGCCCGCGCTTCAGTGGTGATCCGCGCCCCGACACCACGCCGTCATCGGACGCGGCCTCGGTAAAGCCCATGCTGATGCCCGCGCCGATGCTGGCGGCGGCGCCCACCAGGAAGGTCGTCCAGGGGTCCTGCGTGGCGAAGGCCACCGCAAAGATCGGCGCCAGGGTCGAGACGCTGCCATCCATCAGCCCCGCCAGGCCCGGCTGCACCCAGGTCAGGACGAAGTCGCGATGGGCGACGGCATCCTCCTCGGCGCGGGCATCGGCGGACAGCAGCGCCTCGGACAGCTCGTGGGCGCGGTTCTCATGGCCGCGTTCGGCGGCGGCCAGATCACCCAGCAGCTTGCGCGTGCCGGCGTCCTGGCTGACCTGGGCGGCATGGGCATAGAACTCCGCCGCGTCGCGTTCCATGCCCGCGGCCTCGGCGCGGATGCGGTCCAGCGACAGGTTCTCGATCATCCAGGCGGGGCGGCGGGTGACATAGCCCGCGACATGTTCGCGGCGGATCACGGCGATGGCGTCACCCCACCGGCGCTGGTGCATGTCCAGCAGCAGGCGGCGGTGGCCGTCCTCCTCGGCGCTCATGGCGTCGAACACGGCGGCACTGGCGGGATAGTCCTTGCGCAGGAACGCCGCCCAGTTGCGATAGATGCGCGCGTCATCCTCCTCGGAGGCGATGGCCAGGGCCACGATCTCTTGCTCCGTCAACTCCGACAGGCGCTTGCGGGAGGGCAGGAAGGGCATGGTCATCGTCGGTGCTCAACTCTCTTCGGGGGCAGGATCGGCTGCCTGTCCGGTCGCGGGGCCGCGCCTGACCGTGAATTCCATGACGCCGTCGCCCAGATCGCGCATCCCGATCATGGCATGCCCGGCCTGCCCGCAGAAATGCGGCACATCGACCATCGCCATGCCGTCCGTCGCGATCAGCCGTATGGTCGCCCCCGCAGGCATCGCCAGCAGCGCCTTGCGCAGGCGCAGCACCGGCAGGGGACACAGCAGCCCCCGCGCGTCCAGGTCCGTCACGACGCCGCCGCGAATCGGTCCAGGCACCAGGACCGCAGCTGGTCGGGCCGGATTTGCACCGCCAGATCGCCCGCGAAATCCAGGAACGCCGCCTGCTGCTGGCGCGGCACATAGAGGATCACCGGCTGCCCGTCGGCCACCGCCTGGCCGATCAGGTCACGAAAGCCGCGGCCCATCGCCTCCTGCCGGCCGAACTTGGGGATCACCACCAGGCCCGCGCCGGCCAGGTGGGGCGCGGTGCGCGCCACCGCCTCCTCCAGCGCGCCGGTATCCAGCCTGCAGCCCTGCGCTCCCGGCCCAAGCGACTGAGAGATGCGGACCGGATCGCCGGGATCGCCCAGCACGATCATCTCCATGTCGCAGGCGCAGTCGGGGCCCAGGTCCAGGTTGCGCTGCACCGCCCCCGCCACGGGCAGTCCGCGCGCGCGCAGGTCCGCCGCCAGCGCCTCCAGCGCCAGGTCGGCCGCGCCGGGCGTCGTGTCGGTGTCGTTCGTGAACCAAGCCAGCATGCCGACCCCCTATACGCCGCTGTCCAGCGCGAATTTCATCAAGCCGTTGATCCCGTCCACGCCCAGCTTCTTCTTGAGCGCCGACGAGGTGTTGGCCGCGGTCTTGTAGCTGACGCCCAGCTGATCCGCGATGGCCTGCAGCGCATGCCCCTGTCCAATCAGGGCCAGGACCTGGCGTTCGCGGTCCGACAGCGCGCCCAGGGGGTCGCCCGCGGCGCCCGCGCGCAGCGTGGCCAGCGCCATCGCCTGCTTGGGGGCCAGATAGAACTCTCCGGCCTCCAGCGTGCGCACGGCGTCGCGGAAATCGGACGGCGGGGCGTTCTTGGACAGGAACCCCTGCGCGCCCGCCTGCAGGGCACGGGCGGCAAAGCCTGTCTGGTCGTTCATCGAAAAGACCAGGATGCGCGCGTCGGGTGCGGCGGCCAGCAGCGGGGCGACCAGGTCCAGGCCACCCGCGCCGGGCAGGCTGATGTCCAGGACGATCAGGTCGGGGGCGGGGTCGCGGGTCAGCTGGTCCAGCGCCTCCTCTCCGGACATGGCCTGGCCCACCGGGTCATAGCCCAGATCGCGCAGCAGGCGGCTGGCGCCCAGATGGGTGATCGGGTGGTCGTCGATGACCAAGGCGCGTTTCGTCACGGGGTTGTCCTGTCCTCAGTGCTGGCGGTCGTCAGGGCTGTCCGGCCTGCCGGGGCAGGTCCGCGATCAGGCGCGTGCCGGGCGACCCGGCCTCAAGGCGCAGGGTGCCGCCCAGCAGGGTGATGCGTTCGCGCATGCCCGTCAGGCCGGTCCCCTCGCGCCGGTCGGGGGCCATGCCCACGCCGTCATCGGCCAGCACCATGCGCCAATGCGCCGGATCGGTCCAGAGCCGGATGTCCACCCGGTCCGCCCGGGCATGGCGCAGGGCGTTCGTTGTGCCCTCCTGCAGGATGCGGAACAGGGTCAGGGCGGTGGCCTCGTCGGGCTCGGGCAGGCCCGCGGCCATGTCCAGGGCAAAGCGGGTGCCCGGAAAGCGGCGGTTCAGATCGGCCACGTAATCCGCCAGCACCGTGGCCAAAGGCAGCTGTCCCACCGCCATCGGGCGCAGATCGTCCAGCAGGGTGCGGTTCACGCGGGCGATCTGTTCCGCGATCGCCGCGATCTGGTCGGCCGACGCGGCGGTCGCGGGGTCGGGCGCCGCCTCGCGCAGCGCATCGGCCTCGACTCGCAGGCCGAACAGGCACGGGCCCATCTCGTCGTGCAGGTCGCGGGCGATGGCCTTTCGTTCGGCGTCCGCGCGGGCGATCACCTGGTGCTGCAGGCGGGTGCGGTCGGTGCGGGCCTGTTCCAGCGCTTGCGCCAGCCGGTCGGCATGGGTGGCCAGCGCCGCCAGGTCGGGATGGGGCAGCGGGCCGATGCGGCTGTCCAGGTCGCCCCGCGTCATGTCGGACAGGCGCGCGGCGATGGTGGCGACCGGGCGCAGCCCCTGCGCCAATGCCCCGGCGATCAGCGCCGCCTGCAGGACGGCTGCCGCCGCCGCCAGCGCCATCAGGTCGCGGATGTCGCGCCAGGCGCGGGCGATCTCCTCGGCCGGGTCGCCGGTGATCAGCACATAGCCGCGCGGGCGGCCGTCGATCACCACCGGCAGGCGGGTCTCCTGCGGGTCGGGGGCGACCAGGGCCGCGAACCAGCCGGGCGCGCGCAGCGCCGGGTCGGGCGGACCCGCGGGCTGGCGCAGCGTGCCGTCCAGCGCGTTCAGGATGCCGATGCGGGCGTGGCGGGGTTCGGTCAGCCGTTCGGGCAGCCGCGCCATGATGCGGTCGGGCGGCACGGCCCCCTGCATCGTGCCGATCGTGGCCAGCACCAGGTTGCGCGCCGTCTCGGCGCCCATGCGCGTTTCCGTGGCGATGTCGCGACGCAGCCGGTCCAGGCTGCCCAGGGCCAGCAGCGCGATCAGGCCCAGCTGGACGATCAGGATCAGCGTCAGGATGCGGGTGCGCAGCGTCATGGCGCGACAGTGCCGCCAAGCGGTTGCCGGGGCAATGGTCCGCGTCCCCGCCGCAATCGTCGCGGCGGTGAACGGGCGGGCTTTCCTGTCCCGACGGCCCCGCGTAAGGATATGCGGATGAGTGATTATGACGATCTGTCGGCCCGCATCCGGGCCCTGTGTGCGGGCGAGACCGACGAGGTCGCGCTGATGGCGACCGTCGCCTGCGAACTGCATCATTCCGACGACCGGTTCGACTGGACCGGCTTCTATCGCGTGGTGGGCCCCGAGCTGCTGAAGATCGGGCCCTATCAAGGCGGGCACGGCTGCCTGGTCATCCCGTTTTCGCGCGGGGTCTGCGGGGCGGCGGCGCGCACGCGCACGGTCCAGATCGTGCCCGATGTCGAGGCCTTCCCGGGCCACATCGCCTGTTCCAGCAGCACCCGGTCCGAGATCGTGCTGCCTGTCCTGGGCGCGGGCGGGCGGCTGATCGGGGTGCTGGACATCGACAGCGACCGCCCGGATGCCTTTGGTCAGGCCGACGCGGATGCGTTGACGGCGATTCTGGCGGACGCCTTCGGGCATCTGTGATCACGATGGGGACGGCAGCAGGATGATCTGGGACACCTTGGCAAACATTCCCGCGGGACAGCTGACCGCGTTCATCGCGGGCGGGCTGGTCCTGAACTTTGCGCCCGGTCAGGACGTGTTCTTCGCCAGCGCCTGCGGCATCCAGGGCGGGCCGCGCGCCGGGGCCTGGGCCGGGTTCGGCGTGGGCCTGGGCGTGCTGATGCACGTGGCGCTGGCGACCGTGGGCCTGGGCGCGATCGTCGCCGCCCATCCCGAGGCGCTGCGCGCCATCAAATACGCGGGCGCGGCCTATCTGCTGTGGCTGGCGTGGAAAAGCTGGCGGTCGGGGGACATCGACCCGTCGGCCCGGGGCAGCGTCAGGGTCTGGAACATCATTCGCCGCGGGTTCCTGTCCAACGCGCTGAACCCCAAGCCGGTCCTGTTCCTGCTGGCCTTCCTGCCGCAGTTCACCAACCCCGCCTGGGGCCCGGTCTGGCAGCAGATCCTGGGCCTGGGGCTGATCTTCGCATTCACGGGGACGCTGGTGACCATGGGATACGGCATCGTCGGCGGGATCGCAGGCGGGGTGATCGGCAAGCGGCTGGGGATGGTCAACAAGATCGCCGCCGTCATGTTCGCGGGGCTGGCGCTGCGCCTCGTCTGGAAATGACCGAATTCGTCTATGCCCCGCCGCCGGACATCCCGGTGGTCCTGCATGCCGACGACCACGTGCTGGTGGTGGACAAGCAGGCGGGGTTGCTGTCGGTGCCGGGGCGCGGAGAGGATCGGGCCGACTGCCTGATCGCCCGCCTGCGCGAGGCGTTTCCGACCGTGCTGCTGGTGCATCGGCTGGACCTGGACACGTCGGGGGTGATGGTCTTTGCCCTGACCCCGCAGGCGCAGCGCGACCTGTCCAAGCAGTTCGAGGATCGGCTGACCAAGAAGGTCTATGTCGCGCGGCTTTCGGGCCGCCTGCAGCCGGAGACCGGTCGGGTCGACCTGCCGCTGATCGTGGACTGGCCGAACCGGCCCCGCCAGAAGGTCGACTATGCCGAGGGTCGGCCCGCCCAGACCGATTGGCGCGTCGTCCGCGCGACCGATGCGGAAACACGGGTGCGCCTGATGCCCGTCACAGGGCGCAGCCACCAGCTGCGGGTGCACATGTCGTCCCTGGGCCACCCGATCCTGGGCGATCCGCTTTATGCGACGGGGACGGCCGCCGACCATCCCCGCCTGATGCTGCATGCCGAAAGCCTGCGGTTCCGCCACCCCGACACCGGGGTGCAGACCGGGTTTTCGGCCAAGGTGCCGTTCTAGGCGTCCGCTTCGGCGTACCACGGTGCCACGACGACCTGCGTGCCCGACCCGCCCTCGGCCACCAAGGCCGTGAACGCGTCCAGGTCGCTGCCCCGGTGGTGGTACGGATAGACCACGTCGGGGGCAAAGGCGGTGACTGCCGCCGCCGCCTGATCCACCGACATCGTATAGGGCAGGTTCATCGGCAGGAACGCCACATGGATGTCGGTCAGGGCGCGCAGTTCGGGCGTATCCTCGGTATCGCCGGCGATCAGGAAGCGCTGGCCACCGATGGTCAGGATATAGCCGTTGTCGCGGCCCTGCGGATGGTTCTGCAGCCGGTCCTCGGTGATGTTGTAGGCGGGGATGGCCTCGATCGGCAGGCCCAGAGCCTCTCCGCTGTCGCCATTGGCCATCGTCGTGGTGCGTTCGGCCATGGCGGCAGGCAGCATCCCGGCCACGGCGGGGTTGGCGATCATCGGCRCCTCGGGCAGGGCGTCCAACGTCGGCTGGTCGTAATGGTCGCCGTGTTCGTGGGTGATCAGGATCACGTCGGGCGCAGGCAGGTCGGCATAGGCCTCGGCCCCGCCGACCGGATCGACATAGATCACCCCCGCGGGCGTCTCCAGGACCATGCTGGCGTGATCGACGGGGTGGATCACGACCTCTCCACCCTCGACCGCATGGCGAAAGCCGCCGTCCTGCGCGCGGGCGGCGCGGGGCAGGACCAGGGCGGGCAGGACGGCAGTGCCCATCAGGGCTGCGGCCAGTTTCAGTCCGGTGCGACGGGTCAGGTGCATGCTGTCTCCTGCGAAACGGGGGAAAGAAAGGCCAACCCCGGCAGCGTGCCGGGGGTTCCGGCCCGTGCTTGCGGCGCATTGCCGCGTGACCTACAGCTTGGGGCGCAAGCCATGGCAGGGGATCGGGATGACACATCTGTGGGTCAGGGCGGAAAGCCGCCCGAACGAGGATCGCGTGGGCATCACCCCGGACGGGGTCGCCGCGCTGATCGGGCAGGGCATGCGCGTCACGGTCGAGGACAGCCCCCGCCGCATCATCCCGACCGAAGCCTATGCCAAGGCCGGCGCGACCATCGCCCCCGAGGGCAGCTGGCCCACCGCGCCCGACAACGCCATCGTATTCGGCCTCAAGGAGCTGCCCGAGGGCGGCACTCCCCTGCGCCATCGCCACGTGATGTTCGGCCACGCCTTCAAGGGCCAGCCCGCGGGTCGGGTGCTGCTGGACCGGTTCCGGGCCGGGGGCGGGGCGCTGTATGACCTGGAATATCTGACCGACGACACGGGGCGCAGGCTGGCGGCCTTCGGGTACTGGGCGGGCTATGCGGGGGCGGCGGTGTCGCTGATGGCCTGGGCCGCGCAGCAGTCGGGCGGCATCTGCGGCCCGGTGGCCGCCTATCCCGACCGGCACCGCCTGCTGGACGACCTGCGGGCGCGGCTGGACGCCACCGGCCGCCCGCGTCCGCGGGCCATCGTCATCGGCGCCAAGGGCCGCGTGGGCAGTGGCGCGGCCGACCTGCTGACCGCGATGGGCGTCACCGTGACCGGGTGGGACATGGCCGAGACCGCCCATGGCGGCCCCTTCCCCGAGGTGCTGATGCACGATGTCTTCGTCAACGCGATCCTGGCCCATCCCGGCGCCCCGGTCTTCGTGTCCGCCGATGCCGTGGCGCCGGGTCGTACGCTGAGCGTCATCGGTGACGTGGCCTGCGACCCGACCAGCGATTTTTCCCCGATCAAGGTCTATGACCGCACCACCACCTGGGACGCGCCGGTCCTGCGGGTGGCGGATGCGCCGGTGCTGGACGTGATGGCGATCGACAACCTGCCCTCGATGCTGCCGCGCGAAAGCAGCGAGGATTACGCGGCCCAACTGCTGCCCGTGCTGCGGGGGCTGGACGACCTTGACGCGGGCGCCTGGGGCCGGGCGGGTGCGTTGTTTCGCGACCATCGCGACGCGCGCTGACATGGGCGCCGTCACGGCCGCCTGACAGGGACGTGTTGCCGCAGGGGGGAACGCCGGGCCGTGTCACGAATTGGGCAGGGTATTCACCGGATCGGAGGACCCCATGACGCGCCGTACGACGACAAGCCTGACCACCCTTGCCGCCACAGGATTCCTGGCCTCGATGGCCGCGGCGCAGGGTTTCAACGACGCCGCCCCCAACGGGGCCGCCTATGACCAAAAGCCCGCCTTCGAAGGCCAGACCCGCGCGCCCATGCTGGACAGCACCGGCCTGCAGCAGCAGGTTCTGGTCGAGGGGCTGGAGCATCCCTGGGGCCTGCAGGAATTGCCCGACGGGAACTGGCTGATCACCGAACGCCCCGGCCGGATGCGCATCTATACCACCGACGGTACCCTGTCCGAACCCATTCAGGGCTTGCCCGAGGTCGATGCCCGCGACCAGGGCGGCCTGCACGACGTGTCCGTGGCGGACGATTTCGCGGACACCCGCCGCGTCTGGTGGACCTATGCCGAACCTCGCGGCGACGGCACGAACGCCACCGCCGTCGCGACCGGTATCCTGTCCGAGGACGGCACCACGATGGACGATGTCCAGCGCATCTGGCAGCAGCAGCCGGCATGGGCCTCGACCAAGCATTTCGGCGCACGGATCGTGCATGACGGCAAAGGCCACATCTTTGTCGGCCTGGGCGAACGCAGCGACCCCGAACCCCGCCAATACGCCCAGGACCCGCAGGCGACATTGGGCAAGATCATCCGCATCAACGCCACCGACGGCACGCCGGCCGGGGCCGGAATCGAGGGCGCGCTGCCCGAGATCTGGTCCATCGGCCATCGCAACATCCAGGGCGCCGCGATGGGCCCTGACGGCCAGCTGTGGATGAACGAGCACGGCCCCAAGGGCGGTGACGAGCTGAACGCCGTCGAGGGCGGCCTGAACTATGGCTGGCCCCTGGCCACCTACGGCACCGATTATAGCGGGGCCCAGATGGGAGCGACCCAGGTCGAGGGCACCGAACAGCCGGTCTATTACTGGGACCCGTCGCCCGCGATCAGCGGCATGGCCTTCTATGATGGCGACATGTTCCCCGACTGGCAGGGCGACGCGCTGGTCGGCGGGTTGCGGTCGGGTGACATCATCCGGCTGGAACTGGACGGCACCACCGTGACCGGAGAGGCGCGCCTGGCCCAGGGCATCGGCCGCGTCCGCGAGGTCGAGGTCGCCCAGGACGGCGCCCTGGTCGTCATCATCGACGAGGAGAACGGCCGTCTGGTTCGCCTGACCCCGGAAGGGTGATCCGGCCACGATCGGTCTTGGTCTTGGGGCGGTCCTGCGGGGCCGCCCTTCGTCATACCGGACGCTGCAGGTCGTCTTCGATGTCGCCGGGAGAGATGCCCAGCCCCTCCAGCCCGGCCTCCAGCAGGTCGGCCAGTCGGGGTTCGCCCATCAGGTAATCCTCGGTCGGGATGGTCCGTTCGATCCGGGCGGTGCGGATCGCCTCCTCCAGTTCGGACGGCTCAAAGCTGTCGCGCCCGATCCACATCACGGCGACCAGGCTGGCCTGCTCATCCTCGTTCAGGCCCGCGATGAAATCGTGCAGCTCGGACCGGGTGCCATGCTGGCGTCCACCGCCCTGATGGGCCCAGGGATTCACGCCGCTTTCGTAATCGCGGGCGCGGATGATCACATGGGCGATCTTGTCGACGGCAACCTGCAGCATCGCGGCACCTCCTGTCTGGGCACAGGATCGATCCGCGCGCGCCCTGCGTCAATCCCTGCGACCGAACAGGCGTTCGATGTCGGACAGTTGCAGCTTGACCCAAGTCGGACGGCCATGGTTGCACTGGCCCGATTTCGGCGTGCGCTCCATCTCGCGCAGCAGGGCGTTCATCTCGTCCGCGCCCATCCGGCGACCGGACCGGACCGACCCGTGGCAGGCCATCGACGACAGCACCGCATCGATGCGCGCCTGCAGCCGGTCCGACGCGCCCTGATCGGCCAGATCGTCCAGGATGTCGCGGATCAGCGCGCGCCCGTCCAGCCGCGCCAGCATCGCGGGCACCTCGCGCAGCGCGACCGCGCCCGGGCCGAACGGCTCGACCACCAGACCAAGCGCGGCAAGATCGGCGGCGATGGACAGGATGCGATCGGCATCGGCCGGGGACAGCTCGACGATCTCGGGGATGAGCAGGGCCTGGGCCGGGATGCCCGCGGACTGCGCCTGCGCCTTCAGCCGCTCATAGACCAGCCTTTCATGGGCGGCATGCTGATCGACGATCACCAGCCCGTCGGGCGTCTGCGCGATGATGTAGTTTTCGTGGATCTGCGCGCGCGCGGCCCCCAGGGGCGCGTCCTCCATCGGCGCGTCGGCCACGACCGGGTCGAACCGCGCCGACGGCGTCTCGGCAAAGCCCGGCATCTGCAGGTCCAGCGCCGCCCGCACGGCCGCCGCTGACGGCCTGTCGGCCTGCCATGCGGGCCGCGGGTCTGACCGGTTTTCGGCCAAAGGTTCGGGCCCCGGTTCGACCTGCACCGCCTGCCGTCCACCATCTGCGGATCGCATTCCAGAAACAGTACCGCCGCCGGATGCCGGCCCGCCGCCAGCACGTCCATGTAGCCCGCCCTGAGCGCCCCGGTCAGCAGCTTGTCGCGCACCGGCCGCCCGTTCACGTACAGATGCTGCGCCACCGCCGCCCCACGCGAATAAGTCGGCAGGGCGGCATAGCCCGTCAGGGTGATCCCGTCGCGTTCGGCATCCATGGGCAGGGCGTTGTCGATGAAATCCGTCCCCATCAGCCGGGTCAGCCGCGTGGTCAGCGCCCCGAACAGCTCTCCCTGCTCGGCATCGGCGCGAAAGATCTCGCGCCCGTCGGCGGTCAGCGAAAAGCCCACATAGGGTTCGGCCATCGCCAGGCGGCGCACCGTGTCGGCCACCGCCTGCGTCTCGGCCCGGTCGGTGCGCAGGAATTTCAGCCGCGCGGGCGTGGCAAAGAACAGGTCGCGCAACTCGACCACGGTGCCGCAATTGGCGGCCGCCGGGCGCAGCGGGTCCAGCCGCCCTCCGGTGACCGCGATGGACGCCCCCTCGCCCCCCCGCGTGCGCGAGGTGATGGTCAGCCGCCCGACCGCGCCAAGCGACGGCAGCGCCTCGCCGCGAAAGCCGAAGCTGGTGATGGCCAGCAGGTCGGTCCCGTCGATCTTGCTTGTGGCATGGCGCGACAGGGCCAGCGGCAGGTCGTCCGGCACCATGCCGCAGCCGTCGTCGGTGACGCGGATCAGCCGCTTGCCGCCATCCTGGATAGCGATCTCGATCCGGGTGGCGCCGGCGTCCAGCGCGTTCTCGACCAGTTCCTTGACCGCCGAGGCCGGGCGCTCGACCACCTCGCCCGCCGCGATGCGGTTGGCGGTGGCCTCGTCCAGCTGGCGGATCACGGGGCGGCCGTCGGGGCGTATCTTGGGGGTATGGCTGTTCATCGCCCCAAATCTAGCAGGACTGCCCCGCCGCTGCCAGAGATTCGCGGGACATCAGCCCCCCGGAACGACCGCGCCGCGCCCCTTGAGGCGCGGCGCCACCGCTGTTGTCGGTTCAGTTGGTGACAGGGTCCGATTCGATCCCCTCGGGGCGGCCGACCAGCACGAAGCGCAGCCGTTCGGGGTCCAGCAGGCGCTGCGCCACGCGGGACACGTCCTCGGACGTCACCGCCTCGACCTTGGCATTGCGGGTATCGATATAGTCGATCGGGAATCCGATCAGCTGCATGCCTGCCAGGATCGATGCGATGCGTCCGTTCCCGTCGAACCGCAGGGGATATTCCCCGGTCAGATAGGTCTTGGCATCGGTCAGTTCCTGGTCCGTCACACCCTCGGCCATGCGGGCCCATTCGGCGCGGATCAGCTCCACCGCCTCGGCCGTGGTGGCGTTCGATCCCGACATGCCGCCCTGCCAGGTCTGGCCGTACAGCCCCGTGGCCAGCGCCGTTCCCACGCCATAGGTCAGCCCGCGCTTCTCGCGGATCTCCTCCATCAGGCGGGAACTGAAGCCCCCGCCGCCCAGGATGTGGTTGGCGACGAAAGCCGCGAAATAATCGGGGTCGTCGATCGGGATGCCCGGCCCGGCAAAGGCCACCACGGTCTGCGGGCTGTCCCAGTCGATGACCGTCGTGCCGCCGGTCACCTGCAGCTCCGCCTGCTCGGGCAGGGGGGCGGTCGCCTGTTCCGGCAACCCGCCCAGGATGCGGTCCAGCAGCAGCCCCAGCTCCTCGGCCGAGATGTCGCCCGCCGCGCCCACGACCACCCGGTCGCGCGCCAGCACGCGGTTCTTGGCCGCCACCAGGTCCTGCCTGGTCAGGGCCGCGACGCTCTCCGCCGTCCCGTTGATCGAGGTCGCATAGGGATGCTCGCCCCAGGCCTGCGCCGCCATCTCCTTGGCGGCGATGCTGTTCGGATCGGTCGCCTCGGACCGGATCACTGCCTGCACCTGTCCGCGCACGCGGGTCAGCGCATCTTCGTCGAACCGCGGCTGCGCCAGCGCCTGAGCCAGCAGGTCGGCGGCGGCGTCGCGGTTCTCGGTCAGGGACTGGAAGCCCACGGACACCGTGTCGTCGCTGGCCGAAAAGGACAGCCGCGCGCCCAGGTCCTCGACCGCCTGGGCGAACTGCGTGGCGCTGTTCGACCCGGCGCCCTCCTCCAGCAGCGCGGTCATCATGTTGACGGCGCCGCGCTTGCCCTCGGCGTCCATGCTGGCACCGCCGCGGAACTGGATGTCCAGCGCCACAAAGGGGATGCTGTCGTCTTGGACCAGCCAGGCCTTGATCCCACCCGGAGAGGTGACGTCCTGGATCTCGATCGCCTGCGCCGGCACGGCCAGCAGGGCAAGAACGGTGGCGATTGCGGCACGGATCATCCTTGCACCTCGGTCTGTTCGTCGGGGGTGGCCGGGGCCGGTTCCTGGGTCGCGGCGGCCTCCGCCTCCGCGGGGGCGGGCAGCAGCCAGCCGGTCACGGCGGGCGCCTGCAGCACGTCGCGGGCGGCGGCCATCACGTCCTCGGCGGTGACCGCGTTCAGGATGTCGGGCCAGTCGTTCACGTCCTGCACGGTCAGGCTGGTCGACAGCCCCTGGCCATAGTCATAGGCCCGGCCATGCGCCGAATCGCGCGAATAGATCTCCTCGGCCCGGATGCGGGTCTTGACGCGCTCCAGGTCGGCCTCGTCCGGACCGTCGGCCAGAAACTGCGCCAGCGCCTCGTCCAATGCCGCTTCGGCCTCCTCGGGCGGGGTGCCCTCGGCCGGAACCAGCGACAGCATGAATTCGGTCCGGTCCAGCGACAGCCCGTCATAGCTGGCCCCCGCCCACAGCGCCGTTCCCGGCAGCGTCAGCTGCTGCGCCAGATACGAGGTCTGCGATGACCCGCCCAGCAGCGCCGCCAGCACGGTCAGCGCCGCCGCATCCTCCTGCGCGCCCGGATCGCGTTCCGCGGCCAGCACGGTGCGGATCATCCGGGGCTGCGCGACGCGCGGGTCCGACATCTCCAGCCGCCGCGCGGTCCGCTTGGGCGGCTCTTGCGGGCGGATGCGCGGTTCGGCCTCGCCCTTGGCGGGGATGGCACCGTAATGCTCCTCGGCCAAGGCACGCGCCTCCTCCGGGGTGACGTCGCCGGCGATGACCAGCACGGCCTCGTTCGGCGAATAATGCGTGTCGTACCAGGCGACCGCGTCGTCGCGGGTCAGCGCCTCGATCTCGTCGCGCCAGCCGATGATCGGCCGGCCATAGGGGTGGTTGTCATAGACGACCGCGTTCAGCTCCTCGGCGAACAGGGCGGCGGGGTCGCTGTCGACGCGCTGCGCGCGCTCCTCCAGCACGACCTGGCGTTCGGCCTGCCAGTCCTCATCGCGGATGTTCAGGTTGGCCATGCGGTCGGCCTCCATCCCCATCACCAGGGGCAGGCGGTCGCTGGCGATGCGCTGGAAATAGGCCGTGAAATCCCACGAAGTGAAGGCGTTGTCGCTGCCCCCGTTCGCCGTCACCGTCTTGGACAACTCTCCAGGCTCCAGCGTATCGGTGCCCTTGAACATCAGGTGTTCCAGATAGTGCGCGATGCCGGACTTGCCCGGCACCTCGTCCGCCGCGCCGATCTTGTACCAGACCATCTGCACCACGACGGGCGCGCGCTCGTCCTGGATGACCACCGTCTCCAGGCCGTTGGGAAGGGTGAAATGGGTGACGCCGTCGGGCATCGGGGCGGCGGCGTCCTGCGCCAGGGCGGGCAGGCCGGTCAGCGACGTGCCAAGCGCCAGGGCCACTGCCAGGGCGGAACGGGATGCGGGGTAACGCATGGATGGAGCAACCTCCTCTTGCTGAGGGGCAACTTGGACTTCAGGGGCAGGCCGCGCAAGCCACGCTCGCGCGAATGTGCAGCGCCGGCGGCAGGGTCGCGGCGCCAGCCGCACGCCCGGACGGCCCCCTCGATGGGGGCGGGCCGGGCGACCCGTTCCGACCCGCGCGCCGGTCAGGCGGTCAGACGCACCGGCAGGGACAGCGGCCCATGCGCCTGCAGCCCCTGTTTCCACCGCACCGGCCCATCCGCCGCCATCCCCGGCGCGCGGGCCAGCAGGGCCGTGAACAGCGTCTCCATGTTCAGTCGCGCTAGATTATTGCCCAGACAGACATGCACGCCTGCGCCAAAGGCCAGATGCACGTTCGGACGGCGGGTGACGTCAAAGCGGTCGGCATCGGCAAAGGCCTCGGGGTCGCGGTTGGCCGACGCGTAAAGCAGCCCGAACAGCGTGCCCTTGGGCCAGTCCCGCCCGCAGATCGTCAGGTCCTCCGACGCATAGCGGTGAAAGAACGGCAGCGGCGCGGAAAAGCGGAACATCTCCTGCACCGCCTGCGGCATCAGGTCCGGCTGCGCGCGCAGCAGGGCCGCCTGGTCCGGGTGATCCAGCAGCGCCACCATCCCCGACCCCAACACGTCGATGGTCGATCCATGCCCTGCATGCAGGATCTGCATGATCGTGGCGATCAGTTCGTCATGGGTCATCAGGCCCGCGCGCTCGGCCTCGATCATCGCGGACATCAGGTCGTCGCGCGGGCAGGCGGCGCGTTCGGCGTGCAGGTCCTCCAGCAGCGCCGCGAACAGGCGCGTGGCCTCCTCGGCGCGGGCCTTCTTGGCGGGCGTCCGGTCGATGTCGAAATAGCTGACCACGTGATCGGACCATTCGGTCATCTGCGGGGCCAGCGCCGGGTCCGTGCCGATGAGGTGGCCGATCACCTGCCCCGGCAGGTGCGCCGCCAGATCGGCGATGAAATCGATCCGCCCCTGCGGGACCAGGCGATCCAGCGCAGCATCGACCCATGCCGTGACGAAACCGCGCATCCCTTCCAGCCGGGTCCGGGTAAAGAACGGGAACACCGCGCGGCGCAGCCGGTCGTGATCCGGCCCGTCCGTGTCCAGCATCGAGGTCTGCACGAAGCGTTCGTGAAACGGCATGTCATGGAAGTTGCCCGCGACCTGCATCGCGCGTACCTGTTCGGGCGGGGCAAAGGCCGCTGGCGCGCGTACCATGCGCCGGTCCAGCGCGATGGCGCGCACATCCGCCATGCGCGATGCCAGATGGCCACCGAAGCCCGGCCAAAGGGGCAGGCCCGGCTGCGCCCTGAGCGCCGCATAGGCGGGCCAGGGATCGGCCCCGAAACCGGGGTCCGTCGGGTCGAAGACGGCGGTGCTCACTCTGCTGCGGGCGCCGGCGCGGTCGAGGTGATGGCCCCGGCGCGCTGCCAGCGCCGCTGTTCGCTGACGGGGTCCAGCGCCATCGGCGCATAGGCGCGCTGATAGACCGGCGTGCCCATGATGCGCTCCAGCGGGCGGCGGCCGTTGCGGGCCCGCCATTCGGCGTCCGATTGTGCCAGGCGTTCGCGGATCTGCGGGTCGGTGCCCGCGCGGCCGGCCTGCGCGACCAGCGCCTGGTCCGCGGCCCCGATGCCCTGGTTCGCCAGGTGTTCCGGGTTACCGCCCAGGGCGGCGACCGCGTCGCCGCGGGGGTTCGGATCGGTGATGTTCGCGCCGCCCGGCGTGGGTGCGGGCAGCACCGCCAGATCGGGCGGCATCGACAGCGACCGCGTGGGCAGGATCGCGAATTCGTCCGGCCCCACCTGGCCCGCGCCGATATTGTTCAGCGTCCCGCCGCCACAGGCGGAAAGCCCCATCGCGGCCGCAAATCCGATCACCAGCGCGCTTGTCCGCATGTCCTGCCCCCTTTGGTCCGTTGCGCCCTTCTAGCCCGGTTTTCCGTCGCCGTCACGACCCTGTTGGTCGGCGGGCGCGAACAGGTCGGGCTGGCGCGGACCGGCGGGCGGCGGCGAAGGCACCTTGGGTGCCGGACGCGCAGGCGGCTTGGGCGCTGTGCGCTGTGTGCGGGGCTTTGCCGGGGCGGGGGTTTCGGTCGTCTTGGGCTGCGGCATCAGCACCAGCCCCAACGCGCCCGCAAAGATCGAGATGTCGGCCACGTTGAAGCTGTAGGGGTTCTGCCAGCCCGGCAGCGACATGTTCAGGAAATCGGCCACCGCACCATAAAGAACGCGGTCCACCACGTTGCCCAGCGCGCCGCCGATCAGCAGCCCGGCCGAGATGCGGGCGAACCGCCCCAGGCCCGCGCGCCAGACCCAGATCCATACCCAGGTGCAGATGACCAGCGCCACCCCGATCAGCACCCAGCGCATGATGTCCGTATCCGACGCCATCAGGCCAAAGTTCACGCCCTGGTTCCAGGCCATGCGCAGGTTCAGCCAGGGGGGGAACACGTCGATCGACCGCACGCGGTCCAGGTCCAGCATGTGGACGACGACGTATTTCAGCGCCTGGTCGGCCAGAAAGATCGCCAGCGCGACCCAGATCACCGGCCGCATGTCGCTGCGCGCGGGCTGGGGTGCCGGGCGCGCCTTGCGGGCGGCGGGTTTCGCGGGCGCGGCCATCAGTGGCGGAAGTGACGCTGGCCGGTCAGGACCATCGCCAGCCCAAGGCGGTTGGCCGCCGCGATCACCTCGTCGTCGCGCATCGACCCGCCGGGCTGGATGACCGCGCGGGCGCCGGCCTCGGCCAGGGCCTCGATGCCGTCGGCAAAGGGGAAGAACGCGTCGGACGCCACCGCCGCGCCATCGGTCAGCGGTTCCGACAGGCCCAGGACCTGGGCCATGTCCTCGGACTTGCGCCGCCCGATGCGGGTGCTGTCCACGCGGCTCATCTGGCCCGCGCCGATGCCGACGGTGGCCAGGTCCTTGGCATAGACGATGGCGTTGGATTTCACGTGCTTGGCGACCGTCCAGGCGAACATCAGGTCGGCCAGCTCCTGCTCCGACGGCTGGCGGTCGGACACGATGCGCAGGTCGGCGCGGGCCACATGGCCGTTGTCGCGGCCCTGGATCAGCATGCCGCCCGACACCTGCCGGAAGGTCAGCCCCCCGGCGCGCGGATCGGGCAGCCCGCCCGTGGTCAGCAGGCGCAGGTTCTTCTTGGCGGCAAAGATGCGGCGCGCGTCGGCGTCGGCATCGGGGGCGATGACGACCTCGGTGAAGATCTTGACGATCTCCTCGGCGGTGGCCCCGTCCAGCGGCTGGTTCAGCGCGATGATGCCGCCGAAGGCGGAGGTGCGGTCGCAGTCGAAGGCCCGCCTGTAGGCCTCCAGCGCGGTCGCGCCCTGGGCCACGCCGCAGGGATTGGCATGCTTGATGATCGCGCAGGCGGGGCCGTCCGCCGGGTCGAACTCGGACACCAGCTCGAAGGCGGCATCGGTGTCGTTGATGTTGTTGTAGGACAGCTCCTTGCCCTGGTGCTGCTGCGCCGTGGCCACGCCGGGACGCGCCTCGCCCGTGACATAGAAGGCCGCCAGCTGATGCGGGTTTTCGCCATAGCGCAGCCCTTGGGCCAAGGTGCCCGCGAAGGCGCGGCGGCGGGGCGTCGCCTCGCCGATGGCATCGGCCATCCAGGTGCTGACGGCCGCGTCATAAGCGGCGGTGCGGGCATAGGCCGTCTGCGCCATCCGCTGGCGGAAGGGCAGGGTCGTGCCGCCATTCGCGTCCAGCTCGGCCAGGACCGCGTCGTAATCCTGCACGTCCACCACCACGGTGACGAAGCCGTGGTTCTTGGCGGCGGCGCGGATCATGGCCGGGCCGCCGATGTCGATGTTCTCGATGCAGTCGTCATGGGCCGCGCCCTTGGCGACGGTCTCCTCGAAGGGATAGAGGTTCACGACC
Source organism: Paracoccus sp. 08 (assembly GCF_024105395.1). NCBI lineage: Bacteria > Pseudomonadati > Pseudomonadota > Alphaproteobacteria > Rhodobacterales > Paracoccaceae > Paracoccus > Paracoccus sp. 08. The sequence continues at coordinate 106,067 of NZ_WEKR01000008.1, forward strand.
AGCAGGTCGATCGCGCCGATGCCGTGCTGCTCCATCGCCGCAACGTGGTCGGCATTGTCGCGCAGGGCCAGCAGACCGCCATGCACTGCCGGGTGCAGCGTCTTGACGCGGCCGTCCATCATCTCCGGGAAACCCGTCACGTCTGCCACGTCGGTCACGGACAGGCCCGCGTCGCGCAGGGCCTTGGCGCTGCCGCCGGTGGACAGGATCTGGACGCCCCGCGCATCCAGGGCGCGGGCGAAATCGATCAGGCCGGTCTTGTCGGAAACGGAGAGAAGCGCGCGTCGGATGGCGACGGGGTCGGACATGGGGGCCTCGTGTCTCTGGGTGACGCCCAGTTACCGAAACCCCCGCCGAAGGTCCAGCGCCTCAGCGCTTGCGGGACGAGAACAGCTGCTGCGCCAGCTGCACCGCCGCCACGACCATCACGGCCGTGCCGATCCCCGAGGCAAGGCCGCCCGCACCCTTGGCCGCCGTGCTGGCGCCGCGCGTGCGCAGGACGGCCTGCGCCAGTTTCAGTCCCATCGCGACAGTGGTCAGCCTCATCTGGTCATCCTTTCATCCGCATTCGCGGATGGAAGGCGCAAGGCGGCCCGACGGTTCCGTTCAGCCGGGCTTGCGCAGGCAAGCCATGTAGAACCCGTCCATCCCGCCCCGGTCGGCCCAGTAATCCGGGCGCAGGCGCAGGCCGCCCTCCTCGGTGACCCAGGCGGGGTCGATGCCGGGCAGGTCGATCCGCGCCAGATCCGGGCGTTCCACGATCAGGCCGGGATGGCGGACCAGCACCTCGTCGATCTGGACCTCGCCCTCGTCGGGGATCAGCGAACAGGTGGCATAGACCAGCCGCCCACCGGGCCGCAACACCGACAGCGCGTGATCCAGCAGGGTCGCCTGCAGCTCGATCAGCTCGGCGATGCCGTGGCCGTCGCGGATGAAGGGCAGGTCGGGATGGCGGCGGATGGTGCCCGTGGCGCTGCAGGGCGCGTCCAGCAGGATCGCGTCGGGTGCCACGTCGGGGCGCCAGTCCAGCACGTCGGCCGCGACCAGATCGGCGGTCAGCCCGCAGCGGGCCAGGTTCTCGGTCACGCGGCGCAGGCGCTGTTCGCTGATGTCCACGGCGGTGACATGGACACCGGCCGCCGCCAGCTGCAGCGTCTTGCCGCCGGGCGCCGCGCACAGGTCTGCGATGCGTTCGCCGGGCCGCGGGGCCAGCAGGCGCGCGGGCAGGGCCGCGGCGGCATCCTGGACCCACCACTGGCCCTCATCGAACCCCGGCAGGGCAGTCACCTGCGCCGGACCCTGCAGGCGCCACGACCCGGTGGGCAGCGCATCGGCGCCCGGCACCGGGTCCGCGCCGGGCTTCATCGTCAGGTCCAGGGGCGCGCCGCGCTGATGGGCGGCCTCGATGGCGGTCATCACCGCGTCGCCGTAAGCCTCGACCAGCGGGCCGCGCAGCCATTCGGGCAAGGGTTGCGGGGCTAGGTCGGCCCAGCCCTGATACGCGCCCACCTTGCGCAGGACCGCGTTGACCATGCCCGCCGCCGCCTGGCCGCGCGCGCCCAGCGTCCGGGTCAGGTCGACCGCCGCACCCACGACGCCGTGGGCAGGGGCGCCCAGCTCCAGCATCTCGACCACGGCCAGGCGCAGCACGTCGGCGATCTGGGGGGCGGGCCTGCGGTTCACGAAGGCGTCGATCACCACGTCTCCGCGACCCTGATGGCGCAGCGTCTCGGCCGCCAGCCGGGCCGCCCGGGCCTGTTCGGCCACCGGCAGCGCGCGCAGGCTGCCGGACTGGTCCGACAGGGACCGCCCGTCGCGCACGCCCTGGATCAATCGCAATGCGCCCTTGCGCGCCATATCGCCGCCCGGCTTTGCCAAAACGCTTTCCTTTGCCTAAGTGATGTTCAACACTGTTCCGCGACCCCTTACGCCCATTCGGAGGATCTTTCCATGAGCGATGACACCCCCGCCCTGCCCGCCGCCGCACAGCGCGCCCTGGCCGAGGCCGAGGCCCGCAGGAAACAGCAGGCCGGGCAGATCCTGCCGGTCGAATACGGCGGGCGCGACGGGCCGGAGCCGGTCCGCTATGGCGACTGGGAAAAGGGCGGAATCGCGGTGGATTTCTGAATGGACTGGTTGCGGGCATCGGCCACCCAGCAGGGCCGCGCCATCATGGCGGGGGTCCTGGACCCCATCGACCAGACCGAGGCCTATCTGGCCGCCGCGAAGGATCACCCCGATTGCGCGCGCATCTATGCCCGCCTGACCGCCGCCCGCGCCCGGTCCGAGGCCGTGGCCGCCCATGACCGCGCGAAACAGGAACGCCGCCACAGCCTGCTGGACGGCGTGGCCATCAGCTGGAAGGACAACATCGACAGCGGCGGCACCGTGACCGAGGCCGGATCGCGCCTGCTGGAGGGGCGCGTGCCGCGCAAGGACGCCAACATCCTGGCGCGCGCGGCCCGTCGCGGCATGGTCTGCCTGGGCAAGACCCACATGACCGAACTGGCGTTTTCCGGGCTGGGGCTGAACCCGCGCACGGCGACGCCGCCCAATGCGCTGGACCCGGACCTGGCGCCGGGGGGCTCGTCATCCGGGGCGGCGGTGTCGGTGGCGCTGGGGCTGGCGGCGGCGGCGGTTGGCACCGACACGGGCGGGTCCGTCCGCGTGCCCGCGGCGTGGAACGGGCTGGTGGGGTTCAAGCCCACGCATGGCGCGCTGCCCGAAAAGGGCGTGGTGCCCTTGGCGCGCAGGTTCGACATCGCGGGCCCCATCGCCCGCAGCGTCGAGGACTGTGCCCAGATTTTTGCGATCATGGCCGACCAGCGGGCCCCCGACCTGGACGGCGCCAACGTGCAGGGCCTGCGCCTGATGGTGCTGGAGGGGCTGCCCTTCGACGACGCCGAATCCGGGCCGGTGACGGCGTTCCAGGACGCGGTGGATAGGCTGGGTCGGGCCGGTGCGCAGATCGCGCACGTCTCGACCGACTGGCTGGACAAGGCCATGGCCCTGTCGCCGCAGCTGTTCGCCCCCGAGGCCTATGGCATCTGGCGCGCCCAGATCGAGGATGCGCCGGAACTGATGTGGCAGCCCATCCTGGAGCGGTTCCGTGGCGGGGCAGGGGTCAGCGCGCCCGACTATGTCGCGGCATGGGAAAGCCTGGCCCGCGTGCGCCGCAAGTGGATCAAGGAGGTCGTCGGCGGATACGACGCCGTGCTGCTGCCGACGGTGCCGATCCTGCCGCCCGCTACCGCACGGCTGATGACCGACGGGTCGGAATTCGTGCGCGCCAACCTGCTGACCCTGCGCAACACCCGGATCGCGAACCTGCTGGGCCTGCCCGCGATCACCCTGCCCACCGGGCACCCGGCCTGCGGGATCAGCCTGCTGGGCCATGCCGGTCAGGACCGGCATCTGCTGCGCGTGGCGGCGGGGGCCGAGGCCGCACTGGCGTGACCGGGTCTTTGCTGGACGCAAGGCCCGGATCACGCTAATGTTTCCGCCAAGGAACGGGGCGCAGACCCCGAAAAGCGAGGCAGAGATGGCATTCCCCGAGCGGTTCTCGAACCTGCCGGACTACGCGTTCCCGCGTTTGCGGGCGCTGTTGTCGGATATCGAGCCGGGGCTGGCCCCCGGCGAATCCCCCATGATCCTGACCATCGGAGAGCCCCGCCACCCGATGCCCGGTTTCGTGGCGCAGGTGATGGCCGACAGCCTGCCCGAACTGGCGAAATACCCCCCGAACGAGGGCGCGCCCGAACTGCTGTCGGCGATCGGCGGCTGGCTGGACCGCCGCTATGGCCTGGACGTTTCACCTGACCGGCTGATGGTGCTGAACGGCACGCGCGAGGGGCTGTTCAACGCGGCCCTGGCGCTCTGCCCCGAGACCAAGGCCGGCCAGCAGCCGATCGTGCTGGTGCCGAACCCGTTCTATCAGGTCTATGCGGTCGCCGCCGCCGCGGTGCAGGCGCAGGCGCTGTTCGTGCCGGCCACGCCCGCCACGGGCAACCTGCCCGATTACGCGGGGCTGGACCCGGCGCTGCTGGACCGGGTGGCGCTGGCCTATCTGTGTTCGCCCGCCAACCCGCAGGGGGCGGTGGCCGACCGCGAATACCTGGAAACGCTGGTGACCCTGGCGGAGAGGCACGATTTCCTGATCCTGGCCGACGAATGCTATTCCGAGATCTGGCGCGATGCGCCACCGGCGGGTGCCCTGCAGGTCGCGACCGCGATGGGCCTGCCCGACCGGGTGGTGATGTTCAATTCGCTGTCCAAGCGGTCGAACCTGCCCGGCCTGCGGTCTGGCTTCGCCGCGGGCGGCCGCGCCCAGGGGCGATATCCCAAGTTATCTGCCGCCGGAGGGCGGGTTCTTTCTGTGGCTGCCGGTCGCCGACGGCGAACAGGCCGCGCGGACGCTGTGGGCGCAGGCGGGCATCCAGGTGCTGCCCGGCGCCTATCTGTCGCGCGACGTGGACGGGATCAATCCCGGCGCGGGCTTCATCCGGGTGGCGCTGGTGGCCGATGCCGACCAGACGCGCGCCGCGCTGACCCGCCTGCGGGCGGTCCTATATGACGAAACGGGGGGCTGAGATCATGGCAAGCTGGCAGGCGAAACACCGCGACCCGCTGTTCGACCAGTCGACCCAGGCCGCCCTGGAACGACGCGGCAAGGAGGCCATCGGCGCGGGGCTGATCGTGCTGGGCATCCTGATCGCGATGATGCTGGGCAGCTGGTCGCCCGACGATCCCAGCTTCGGGTCGGCCACCGACGCGCCGGCGCAGAACATGCTGGGCGGGATCGGGGCGATGATCGCCTCGGCGCTGATCATGATCGCGGGCATGGGGGCCTGGATGCTGGTCGTCGCGGCCTGGGTCTGGGGCCTGCGCATGATGCTGCACAAGGGCGAGGAGCGCCTGATGCGCGGCATCTTCACCCCGATCGCCGTGGCCCTGGTGTCGATCTATGCCAGCACGCTGATCCCCGGCCCCGAATGGCAGCAGAATTACGGCCTGGGCGGCCATTTCGGCGACATGGTGATGGGCGCGATGCTGAACCTGCTGCCGATGAAGGCACAGCTGGGCATCCGCCTGGCGGCGTTGCTGGTCGCGGTGGCCGTGGTCGCGGCGGCGGCCTTCGTCCTGGGTTTCGACCGGACAGAGGTCGCGGCCCTGTGGCTGCGGTTCCGGCAGGGGCTGGCGACGGCGCTGCACGGGACGGTTCTGGCGGGATCGGCCGCCGCCGGCGCGGCGCAGCGCCTGCGCCAGCCGCGCGCCGAGGGTGCCACCCCCCGCAAGGCCGC